>CAIYFP010000548.1 GCA_903925515.1 uncultured Verrucomicrobiota bacterium | reverse complement strand
GTGCGGGAGCTTCTCGAACAGCGGGACGACGGGCTCGCGATCCTCGCCGGCGGCGACGAGCTGACGCTGGAGTTCGACGATTCCCGCCTGCCCGCCCCCGGGCCGGGGATGGAGCGGACGTTCTTCCTGTGGACCGTGGGCTGGGACAAGGACGCGGACTACCACGTGGCGCGGGGCAACACGGTGGAGCCGTTGCCATGGAACGGCATGAACGACCAGCTCCACGGCGTGGAGGCAAGGCCGGCGTTCGTGTCGGACGCATTGCACGAGCGCTTCAACACCCGCTGGATCGGGCCGCGCACGGTGGCTCGTCGCGGCGAACAACAGCCACGCCGCGCCCGCCCCTGAGCCATGGAACCCATGTCGAACGCAAGCCCGGCAACCGCATCCCCCGCCGACCCGCCCCCATTGGCCCTCGGCGAGCGCATCACCCTCGACATCCATGACCTTGCCTTCGGGGGCGAGGGCGTGGGACGGCACGGCGAGCTGGTCGTCTTCGTGCCCTACACGTGTCCGGGCGACCGGATCGAGGCCAAGGTTACGCAGGTGCAGAAGCGCTTCGCGCGCGCCGTGCTCGTGCGAATCGTCCGGGCCGCTCCTGAACGCGTCGAGCCGCGGTGCACGTACTACGGCGAGTGCGGCGGATGCCAGTACCAGCACCTTTCCTACGAAGCGCAGGTGCGCTGGAAGCACAAGCAGGTGGCGGACCTGTTCGAGCGCGTGGGCGGCTTCGACCCGGCGTTGGTGCGCCCGGTGATCCCGTGTCCCGCCCCCTACCACTACCGGAACCGCATTCTCGTGCGGAGCCAGTGGAACCGCCCGGCCCAGAAGCTGGACCTTGGCTACATGCGCGACGACTGCGGGCTGGTGTGCGACGTGGAGCGCTGCGAGATCGCGGAGCCCGCCCTGAACACCGCGCTGGCCGAATGGCGGCGGAACCCGCCCCCCAAGGGCGGCCTGAAGACGACGCTCCGCATTCCCGCCGAGGGCTGGGAGGTGCCGGAGCATTCGTTCTTCCAGAACAACTTCCACGCCCTCCCGGCGATCCTCGACGCGGCGCGCGCCTTCCTCGCCGACTCCGGCTCGCGGCACCTCGTGGACGCCTACTGCGGCGTGGGCTTCTTCGGGATCGAGTTGTCCGGTGGCGTCGCGTCGTTCGTGGGCATCGAGCTGGACGCACCCGCCATCCGGGCCGCCCGCCGCAACGCGCAGTCGCGCGGCATCCAGAACGGCGAGTTCGTGTCGGGCGACACCGACATGCTCCTCCCCGGCGTCCTGCATCGGCTCGACGCGCACCAGACGACCGTGCTCGTGGACCCGCCGCGGGTCGGGTGCCGTCCCCCAACGATCGAGCTGCTGCGGCGCGTGGGACCCGCGCAGGTGCTCTACGTGAGCTGCCACCCGGCGACGTTGGCCCGCGACCTGAAGGCCCTCTGCGCCGACGGCCGGTTCCGGCTCATGGCGGTGCAGCCCGTGGACATGTTTCCCCAGACCCAGCACGTCGAGTGCGTGGCGGACGTCCGCATGGCGAATTGAGGAGAACGCGATGAAACGGAGGGGGCAACGAACGCGGGCGCGGCATCCGAGGGTTCGTTCCCTTGCCGTGCGCTTCCGGTGCGCGGGCGTCCTCTCCCTGGCAAGCCTCCTCGCGGCCCTTGTGCTGGCCGGTGCACCCGCGTCGGTCCAAGGCGCGGGCCTGGCATCGGACCATTGGTCGTTCCAGTCCGTGCGACGCCCTCAGCCGCCGGGCGTCTCCAACCCCGCATGGTCGCGGACGTCGATCGACCCGTTCGTCCTTGCGCGGCTTGAGCGCGAGGGAGTCCGCCCCGCCCCGCCTGCGGAACCCGCGACATGGCTGCGTCGCGTGACGCTCGACCTGACCGGGCTGCCTCCGTCTCCGGAGGCGATGGAGGCGTTCGTTCGCGATGCCTTGCCCGGGCGCGAGGAACGGGCAGTCGAGGCCTTGCTGGCGTCGCCCGCGCATGGGGAACGCTGGGCGCAGCATTGGCTGGACGTGGTCCGGTACGCCGACACCCATGGCTTCGAGGTCAACACCGAGCGTCCCTCGGCATGGCCGTATCGCGACTACGTCATCCGCGCGGTGCACGACGACGTCCCCTACGACCGGTTCGTGCGCGAGCAGGTGTGCGGCGACCTGCTGGGGGCGGACGCGGCGACGGGCTTCCTCGTGACGGCCTCGGTGTTGCTGCCGGGCCAGATCGGCAAGGACGAGCCCTCCATCCGGCTCGCGCGGCAGGACGCCCTCGACGAGGTCGTGGTCAACATCAGCCAGACGTTCCTTGGCTTGTCGGTCAGTTGCGCCCGTTGCCATGACCACAAGTTCGATCCCGTCTCGCAGGCCGAGTACTACGCGATGCAGGCGTTCGTGGCGGGCGTGGAATACGAGGAACGCGAACTGGGCGGCCCGGACGCCGAGGCGCGACGGGTGGAGGCCGATGACATTCGGACGCGCCTTGCGGGCATCGTCCTGAAGCGCTCCAGGCTGGTGCCTGCGGCGGGCGGGGGGGGGCGGCGCGTCCCCGTCAACGGCCGTCTCAACATCGAGCGCTTCGCTCCCACCATGGCGAGGAAGGTCCGGCTCACCATGCGCGAGACGAACAGCCTTGAGCCCTGCATCGACGAGCTGGAGGCATGGACGCCAGACGACGCCAACGTGGCGGCGGCCGACCATGGCGCGTCCGTCGAGTCCGACGGCGACACGGTCGATCCCGGGCGGCACGAGCTTCGTCACCTGAACGACGGCCGTTACGGCAACGCGCGGAGCTGGATGTCCGGCCAGAAGGGCAAGGGGCGGGTCGTGGTCACGTTCGCCCGCGAGTCCTTGATCGACCGGGTGTTCTGGGGGCGCGATCGCGAGGGCCAGTACGACGACCGCCTCGCCACGTCGTACACGGTCGAGGTGGCGGACGACTCGGGCGCATGGCGCGTCGTGGCGTCGTCGGAAGACCGCGAACGCTTCCTTGCGGGGACGAACGCATCGGACCCGTTCGCCACGAGCGGGCTTTCGCCGGACGATGCGCGGCAGTCGGCGGCATGGATCGCCGAAAGGGCGGCGCTGGAGAAGCGGCTCAAGTCCGTGCAATCCGGCCAAAGGGCATTCGTAGGCATGTTCCGCAAGCCGGACCGCATCCGTCTGCTGCGCCGGGGCGATCCAGAGCAACCGCGCGAGGATGTTGTACCGGCCGTGCCCGCCGTGCTGGGGACGTTGCGATTGCCGGCCGACGCTCCAGACGCGGACCGGCGCCGGGCCTTGGCGGATTGGCTGGCAAGCCCGGCGAACCCGCTGACCGCGCGGGTCATGGCCAACCGGGTTTGGCAGGGACACTTTGGCACCGGCCTGGTGCCCACGCCGAGCGACCTTGGGTTGAACGGCGTCCCGCCCACGAACGCGGCGTTGATCGACTGGCTGGCCTCGGAGCTGGTCCGTTCCGGGTGGTCCGTGCGTCACCTGCACCGGCTGATCGTCCTGTCGGCCACGTATCGACAGGCCACCACCCGTCCGGGCGAGGCTGCCGGGGCGGGGCCACGGGCGGACCTCTGGGCGCGGTTTCCCGCCCGGCGTCTCGAGGCGGAGACGCTGCGCGACTCCATGCTCGCCGTGAGCGGGCGCCTCAACCGCGAGCGCCACGGGCCGGGCTTCGACCTGTTCGACCTGCGCGGCGGGCTTTCGGGGTTCAAGCCGGTGGAATCCTTCGGGCCGGGCGGGCGACGTCGCATGGTCTATGCCCACAAGGTCCGGCGCGAGCGCGAGGCCGTGTTCGGGGCCTTTGATTGCCCGGACGCGGGCCAGAGCACGGAGCGACGCCGGGAGTCGGTGACGGCCATCCAGGCGCTGAACCTGTTCAACAGCCGGTTCACGATCGACGAGGCCGAGGCCCTTGCGCTGCGGGTGCGCGGGGAGGCGGGGCCGGACGTCGCCGCCCAGGTCCATCGGGCGTGGCACGTCGCGCTGGGCCGCTTCCCGACGCCGGACGAATGGTCCGAGGCGACGCCCGTTGCCCGCGAGCATGGCGTTGCCGCCGTGTGCCGTGCCCTCTTCAACTCCGGCGAGTTCGTGTTCCTGCCCTGAGGCTCCAAGGCCTGAAGCGGCCGAGTTTGCCCATGGAGGGGCGTGGGGATGCCCCGGGCTCCGCAGAGAGCGCGCGATGCGGCGGCGGAAGAGAACGCCGTTGAAGGGGCCCAGGAAGGCAAGGGGCAGGCGAACCTTGGCCGGGACGGCCTGCTGGCAACCCTGGGACATGCGATGCAGGGCGCGGGGAGGGCCCGCGGGTTGGTGCGAATCGAGTTGGAGGTGGATGCAACGCCCCGCGGCTGCGGGAGCAGATGCATTGGGCGTTCGCGGTTCACGCCGGCGCCCGGCTCATGCCCTTGGGCCCGTGTCGAGTCATGGCGATGAAACCCGCGGATAACGACGTTGCGTTCCCGGGGTCGAATGGCGGAGGCGCACGGCCAGCTCGTCCGCGGCCACGATGAACGCCACGACCCCAACCCGGGGCTCGTCATGGATGGCCTGCCATCACGACAAAGCCGGCCGGAGACTCGGGGAGCCTGTCCGAAGCCCGCGCGCCCCACGCGACGGCCCTGGCACGGCCCCGTCACCTCGCCGCGCCCGCTCCAAACGCATGGAGCCGCCCGGTGGTCCGCACGTAGAGTCGGTCGCCTTCCGCGACGGGCGACGCATGGATCGGCTCGCCCATGTCCACGCGGCCGAGCACCTCGAAGCGCGGGCCCGCCTTTGCCACGGTCACGACGCCGCCCTGCGATGCCATGTAGATTCGCCCTCCGGCGAGAACCGGGCTGGCGTAGTAGTCGCCCCCGGCGGGCAGCCGTTCCTCGCGGTACCGCACCTCCCCGTTGCCGGCATCAAGGCAGGTCAGGAACCCGCCGTTCTTCACCATGTAGAACAAGCCGTCATGAACCAGCGGCGACGCCACATACGGCAACCCCCGCTTGTAACGCCACCGGACCCCGGCCGTCGTGACGGTGCCGTCCCGCCCCGCGCGCAACGCCCATGCCTGGTTCTCCACGCGCGCGAAAATCGCCGCCATGCTCTCCCACTCCGGACGGTCCACGTGCCCGTCACGGTTGCCATCCAGGTGCTTGCGCCGCTCGCGCGCCGCGCCGGCAGGCAGCTCCTCGTAGGACAAACGCCCGTCCCCGTCCCGATCGTTTGCCCTCACGATCTCGTCGAAGCCGGACAACTCGATCCGGTCCGCGGCGCGGTCGCCACCCGTCGTCCAGCTCGCCGAGTACAGCGTGTCGCCCACCGCCACCGGGGTCGTGCAGGTGATGCGCGCAAGGCCATCCACCCTCCAGCGCTCGGACCCGTCCACTGGGTCCAGGCCCACCATGAAGATCGTTCCCGGCAACACCACGTCCGTCCGCCCATGATGCGTCCATGCCACCGGGCTCCCGAAGCCGCGGCGCATCTCCGGCCTCTCGGCCCGCCACGCCACCGAGCCGTCCAACCGCCGCAACGCCACCACGTGCGAGCCCGCATCCTGGTCCAGCAACTGCACCACCACGTCCCCCACCACCAACGGCGACGCGCTCGCTCCATATTCCGTCTCGGTGATGGCCATCGGGCGACGCCATCGCTCCGCGCCGTCCAGCGTGTAGGAGATCATGCCGAACGACCCGAAGTGCACGTACACCGCCGCCCCGTCCGTCGCCACGGTGGCCGACGCCGGGCTGCCGAGGGTCCGGTGCACTTCCTCCAGCCGTGCCGGTCTGACCCCGCGCCGCCACAACTCGCGGCCCGTCACGGCGTCGAGCGCCAACGTCAGCAGATCGCCTCCCTCCAGCCCGGTCAGGAGAATCCTGTCGCCCACCACCACCGGCGAGGAATGACCCGTCGGCACCGGCACGTTCCATGCCTCGTTCGTGCCCGGCCCAAACCGCTCCGGCGGCCGGGAATCGGCCGGCGCGACGCCATTCCGGCCCGGCCCTCGAAAACCCGGCCAACCTTTCACCGCGTCGGGGCGTCCGCCCGGGGCGTCCGCGCCCGATGCCGTCGATGCCATGCAGAGGAGGCCCGCAAACGCCTCGACCAACCCGTGCCCACACGTCCGTCCCGCAAGGTGGAATCCCATGCCCAAGGGTGTGCCCGTCCGTGCCCCGCTGGAACGATTTCCTTTTGCGGCCCGGGACGTTCACGTGCTTCGCCTTGACGGCCTGCCACGTTCGGAGGCAGTGGATGGGCGAGAGCGATGGTGTACTTCGACTACAACGCCACGACGCCCCCCGACGGGGAGGTGGCGCGGATTGCGGCGGAAACGGCCGCGCAAGCGTGGGCCAACCCCTCGAGCATCCACCGCGCCGGCCGGGTTGCACGCGAGGTGCTCGACGACGCCCGGTACCGGCTCTCACGGCTTTGGGAGTGCAAGCCGAGCGAGGTCGTGTTCACCAGCGGCGGAACCGAGTCCGCCAATCTTGCCGTCCTGGGCGCCGCACGGCTCCGACGCGACCATGGCAGGCACGTCGTGGCCTCCGCCGTGGAGCATCACGCGGTGTTGCATGCCGTCGAGCACCTCGCGAGGCACGAGGGCTTCGACATGACGCTCGTGCCCGTGGACGGCGAGGGACGCGTGGACCCGGCCGACGTCGCGCGCGCCCTTCGCCATGACACGGTCCTCGTCTCGGTCATGGCCGCGAACAACGAGGTGGGAACGGTCCAACCGGTGGACGAGATCGCGAGGCTTTGCCGGGAACGGGGCGTGTTGTTTCACACGGACGCCGTGCAGGCCTTCGGGAAGCTTGCGCCCGGGGCCACCGGGCTGGCGGAGGCCGACATGGTTTCGGCGTGCGCGCACAAGGTGCATGGCCCGCGTGGCGTGGGGGCGTTGCGCGTGCGCTCGCCGTGTTTGCCGCAGCCGGTGCTCCACGGCGGCAGCCATGAAAACGAGCGCCGGGCCGGCACGGAAAACCTGCCGGGCATCGTTGGGTTGGTGGAGGCGTTCGAGCGGTTCACGCCAGAGCCGGTGTTCGAGCCGGCACGCCTCACGCTCCTCACGGAACGGCTCGCTGAGGGGTTGCTCGCGGTGAAGGGCGTGCATCGGCGGGGCGCGGTGCATGCCCGCTTGCCCAACACGGTGGCGTTCTCGGTGGAAGGCACGGACGCAATCGCGCTGCTGGCGAACCTTGACCTCGCCGGCGTCTGCGCGTCGAGCGGGTCGGCGTGCTCGGCGGGGTCGCTGGAGCCTAGCCATGTGCTTGCCGCGATGGGCGTGCCCCGGGACCAGTGCGCGTCCTTGGTGCGCTTCAGCCTTGGGCGGGAATCAACCGGGGCCGAGGTGGATGCGGTGCTGGCGGCATGGCCCGGGGTGGTGACGCGGGCGAGGGGCAAGGGCTAGTGTCGTGTCTCACAAATGGCTGGTGTTTCGCCGAGAGGGATTTTCGTGTCCCACGAGGAGCGAGCCACGACGTGGGACGCGAAAAAAGCCGCGGCCC
>CAIYFP010000547.1 GCA_903925515.1 uncultured Verrucomicrobiota bacterium | reverse complement strand
GGCGGGGTTCGGGGGCGCGGGCATGGCGCGTGGTTGATGTGGTGGCTGGGGATGCTGGCGGCGGGCACGGGATGCTCGCGCCGCGACACCGGGACAGCGGGTGCGCAGCTGCGGATGACCACGTCGGAGTTGACGCCGGGAACGGGCTTCGAGCTGGTGCTGGAGCGTCCGGTGGCGTCGTTCGCCGAGGTGGGCACGACGTCGGCGGTGCCTCCGTTGCGGGTGGAGCCAGCCGTGCCCGGGGACTTTGTCTGGCGCTCGCGGCGTTCGGGGGTGTTTCGGCCGGGCGCGGCCCTGCCGTTGGGGACGACGCTGGAGTTCCGGCTGCGCGATGGGTTGAGGGATGCGGAGGGGCGGCCGGTGGCGGGCGGGGTGGTCCGGCGCGTGGAGACGCCCGGATTGGAGGTGGTGGTGGAGGCGGCGGCGGGCTGGGCGCCCCATGTCATGCCGTCGGAGCCGGTCATGTTGGTGAAGGGCAACGCGGCGTTGGACGCGGATTCGTTTCAGGGACGCGTGTACTTCACGGACGGGGTCCGACGGGTTGCGGCGAGCACGTCCCCGGCATGGACGAACGACGTCCCATGGCATCGGACATGGCAGGACCGGTTTGACGAGGCGTTGGAGGAGACGCGCCAACGGCCTGGGGAGCGACGGGAGGAGACGCGTTTGCGGCGCGAGTCGGGCGCGGTGGTTCGGTGCGCGCCGGCGTCGCCGCTGGTCTCGACTGGGGAATGGAAGTTCGTGGTCGGTCCCGGGGTGCGTTCCCGGCGGGGCGCGGCGACCCGTTTGGGCGCGGAGACGGTGCTGGGGTATTCGAGGCCGTTCGGCGTCGAGGGCGTGGACGCGACGGCGACGCTCGCGCGCGGGCGGGAGATGGGGATTCGACTGACGCGTCGGGTGGACCGCGCGAGCGTGACGAACGTGGGGGGGTGGTTGTCCGTGGAGCCGGCCGTGGAGGGGTTGGAGGCGGACGTGATGACGATGGGCGACGGGCGGGGTGTCCGGGTTCGGGGCAGGTTTGGGCTGGGGACGAACTACGTGGTGCGTGTGGGCCGGGGGTTGCGGGCGGAGGACGGCCCCTTGATGGGCGAGGAGACGCGCTGGACGAACGGGTTTGCGCCGCTGATGGCGAACGCATGGCTGCCGGTGTTCGATGCGGTGCAGTCGGCGCGGGGCGGGCGTGGGCTTGGGGTGATGACGGTGAACGTCCCGGAGGCGCGGGTCCGGGTGAAGTCCCTGTCGCGGCAGGGGTTAATCCCGGCGTTGCGAGCCTACGAGCGCTACCGGCGCGGCACGAACCCGTGGGAGGCGGACACGGTCGGGGGCGCGGCATTGGACTACGCGGGGCTGGCGGGTCGGACGGTGAAGGACGAGGTGCTGGACCTGCATCCGGTGACGACGGACGAGGCGCGCAGGACGGAGCTAGGTTGGGACCGGCTGGCCGGGGAAGGCCGGGCGGGCGCGTTCTTCGTGGAGCTGGACTTGCACGGCCTTGGGGACGGGGCGCAGGGCACCCGCGTGGGGCCGCAGGCGTTGGTGCAGTTGACGGACCTTGGGCACGTGCTGAAGCGGGGGAAGGACGATGCCGTCGCGTGGGTGTTCCGGCACCGGGACGCGCGGCCGGTCGAAGGCGCGCGCGTGAGCCTTCGGACGGACGAGGACGAGGAGCTGGCGTCGGGGCTGACGGATGCATCGGGCCTTGTACGGATGGCGTCGCCCACGAACGCGGCGTGGGTGTTGGTGGAGCATGGGGAGGACCTGCATGCGTCGCGGGTGGGGGAGGGCGAGCTGAACCTGTGGAACCAACGCCTGCCGGGACGGGAGCCGACGGCGTCGGGATTGCGTCTGCTGGGCTTCGTGGATCGGAGCCATGTTCGGCCGGGGGAGGTTTTGCACGTGAAGTGGGCGGGGCGGCGTTGGGGCGCCGGGGGCTGGGAAATGCCGGGGACGAACGGCGTGGCGGTGGAGGTCAAGGGTCCGCGCGGCGACGTGTTGACGAGCACGAATGTCGCGCTGGGGGAGAACGGGACGTGCACGATGGAATGGGTGGTGCCGGCGGCGTTGCGGGGCGGGGTGAGCGTCGAGGCGCGCCTTGCGGACGCGACATGGGAGCAGACGGTGGTGGTGCGGGAGTTCCAGCCGCCGTCCTTCGAGGTGCGGGCCGACCTGACGGCGGGCACGGGGCCGGGCACGGCGGTGCAGGGGACGGTGTCGGGATGGTCGTTGCAGGGGAGGCCGCTGACGCGAGGGCGCGTCCGGTGGTTCCTGAGGGGGACGGATATGTCGATGCCCCCGGGCGCATGGGAGGGTTTCTCGTTCGTCGGGCCGTCGCGCATGTCCGGGGAGGACGAGGGCTCGGCGGAGGACGTGCATGAGCAGGGCACGGGGGTGCTGGGCACGAACGGGCCGGTGATGTTGGAGGCGAGGCTGCCGATGAACGTGCGCGAGCCGCGCCCGCAGGCGTGCACGCTGGAGCTGGACGTGACGGACCTTGACCAGAAGACGGTCGAGACGTCGCGCGAGGTCGTGCGGCATTCGTCCGACTTCTACCTTGGCTTCAGGTGGCGCGGCGGGGCCGAGTTCGTGCCGGAGGCTGGGAAGCCATTGCCCGTGGAGGTCGTGGCGATGGACCGGGAGGGCAAACCGTGGGCGGGAGCGGTGACGGTGAAGGCGCGCCTGCTCAGGACGGAGCGCGCGGTGGTGCAGGTGGAGCGCGCGGGCAGGTCGGTGGGCTACGAGGGCCATGTGCGGCATGTCGAGGTGGGCACGGTGACGGGGACGGTGACGCCTGCGACGGCGGAGGGGACGGGCTGGGGCGCGACGACGGAGCTGGCTTTGCCTGCGCCGCCGGCGCCGGGGCGGTACTGGATCGAGCTGGCGTCCGTGGATGGCGAGGGCCGGCCGGTGCTGACGCAGGGGACGTTCCATGTCTCGGGCGATGCGCGGCTGGCATGGCATTGGAAGGCGGGGCAGTCGATGGAGATGGTGCCCTTGCGGCAAGGCGTGGCGTCGGCGGGGACGAACTGGCCGATGCTCGTGAAGGCGCCGTTCGGGGGGACGGCCTTGGTGACGGTGGAGCGGGAGGGGGTGGCGCGGGCCTATGTGACGGCGTTGCGGGGGAACGCGCCGTTGCTGGACGTGATGATGGAGGCGGGCGACGCGCCGAACGTGAACGTGGGGGTGTTGCTGGTGCGTGGGATCGAGGGGAACCCGCACGAGCATCCCATGCCGGAATGGCGGTTTGGGTACGGGCCCGTGTTGATGCCGCCGAGGGAGAGGCGGTTGCAGGTGGGCGTGACGGCGGCGCGGGCGGTGTTGCGTCCGAGGGAGGAAGCGGTGGTGACGGTGGGGGTGAAGGACGCGGGCGGGCGCGGCGTGGCGGGGGCGGAGGTGACATTGTACGCGGTGGACGAGGCGGTGTTGATGGTGGCGGGGACGGAGCCGCCGGACCTTGCAGCGGCGCTGGAGGAGCCCGTGGCGCTGGGGGTGCGAACGACGGTGTCGTTGGCGCGGCTGATGCCGGAGGACCCGGCGCTGAGGACGTTTGCGAACAAGGGTCATGCGGGCGGGGGCGGCGGCCGGGAGGTGATGCTGCGGCGGAACTTCGAGCCTGCGCCCTACTGGAACGCGGGGTTGAGGACGGACGGGCAAGGGGAGGTTGAGGCGCGTTTTGCGGTGCCGGACGGCTTGACGCGGTACCGCTTGGTCGCGGTGGCGTTGCACGGGGCGGGGTCGGCGGGGACTGGGGTGGGGAGCCTTGTGGTGCAGAAGCCGTTGATGATCGAGCCGTCGTTGCCGCGTGCGGCGCATGTCGGGGACCGGTTGATGGCCCGGGCGGTGGTGATCAACGCGACGAGCAACCGGGTGGAGGCGCGGGTGACGGTGAGGCCGGGAACGCATGCGGTGCCGACGCATCCGGGGGCGCTGGAACAGGTCGTGTTGGTTCCTGCCGGGGGCTCGGCGCCGGTCGATGTGGAGGTGTCATGCGTGGGCGAGGGCGACGACCCGTGGGTTTGGAAGGTGGAGGGGGGCGGGGAGGCCGACGCCTCGGAGGCGCGGATGCCGGTGATGGAGCCGTTGCCGGAGGTCCGGGACTCGCGATGGCTGGTGGCGGGGGCGGGACGGCACGCGTTGATGGACGGGATGGACCCGGCGGCGACGGAGGCGGGGACGACGCTGACGTTGAGGGTGGGCAACGGCCCATGGGCGTTGATGGGGGAGGGGATCCGGCACCTGCTGCATTATCCGTATGGATGCGCGGAGCAGACGGGGTCGGCGTTGATTCCGTGGCTGGCGTTGGGGGACCGGCCGGAGTTGATGCGGGTGGACGGGGTCGAGGCGACGCGTGCGATCGCGGCGGGGATGGAGCGGTTGTGGAGCATGCAGACGGGCTCGGGTGGGCTGGGCTACTGGCCGGGCGGGACTCGTCCGCAGCGGTGGGCGAGCGCGTATGGCGCGTGGGTGATGGCGGTGGCGCTCAAGCGGGGGTTCCCGGTGGACGGGGCGCGCCTGGCGCGGTTGCACGCATGGCTGGACGAGCAATGGCGCAAGGACGGGCCCGAGCCGGGTCCGGAGGTGTTGCACGAGCGATGCCTGACGGCGTTGGCGTTGGCGGAGGCGGGGAAGGGGGACGCGGGGTTGAACGAGGCCATGGCGTTGGCGGTGGAGCGCTTGACGCGGGAGGACCGTTGCCTGTTGGCGCTCGCATGGATGGCGTCGGGCGGGCCGGCCGAGGACGCCGCGAAATGGCTGGCGATGCCGCGAAGGCAAGGGGAGGGATTCGGCCGGTTCGGGAACGAGGGGCGCGGCCTTGCTTTGGAGATGCTGGCGATGGAGCGCTGCGGGCGTCCCTCGGCGGAGGTGTCGGGCAAGCTGGTCCGGTTGATGGAACAGCGGGCGCGCGGCCATTGGGGGACGACGCAGGGCAACGCATGGGCGGTGTGGGCGTTGTCGGAGCACGCGAGGAACCGCGCGCAGGACGACGAGGTGGTCGGCCAGCTTCAGGTGGGCGCGAGGATGTTTCCGGTGCGGTTGGGGCGCGGGAACCCGGTGGAGCTGCTGTCGATTCCCGTCACGGCGGCGGAGCTCGCCGGGGGCGTGCAGTGGTCGCAGGAGGGTGGGGCGAAGGCGTGGATGGAAGCGGGGCTGAGCGGACGGATGAAGGCCGTGCCGGGGTTGATGGCGAGCATGGCGGCCGTGGACCGGGGGTTTGCCGTGCGGCGAAGATACGAGCGACTGGACGAGGAGAACCGGCCGGGGCCGGCCGACGCGTTGCAGGTGGGGGACCGGGTCTTGGTGACGTTGGAGATCGACGCGGCGGAGGACGCGTCATGGGTGGCCGTGGACGAGCCGGTGCCGGCCGTGCTGGAACCTTCGTTGGACCGATGGCGGGGCGAGGAGGATCGATGGGACGGCGGGGATGCGTGGGTGGCGGGGTTCGCGGAGGTTCGGGGGGGACGGCGTCGCGTGTTCATCGACTCGTTGCCGGAGGGGCGGCATCGGGTGCGTTACGTGGCGCGCGTGCGGGCGGCTGGGACGGCGGTGGCAGGGCCGGCGAGGGTGGAGGCGATGTACGAGCCCGGCAGGAACGGGCTGAGCGCGCCGTCGGCATTGACGGCGCGGTAGGGCGTGGCCGTTGCCGCGGGCGGGCGTTACTGTGCGAGAAGGCGATAGAATGCCGCGGCCGCGGCGGGGCGTCCCACGACGTTGGTTTGGACGGCGCCGTTGCCAACGTAGGGCCCGCCCATGACGCGCCAGCCCGTGGGCTCGATGCCGGACGAGGTGAGAAGGGCGTAGCTGCGGCCTTTCTCCATCGCGAAGCGGACGACGGCGGTGCCCGGAGCGAGGCCTTCGGGGCTGGGGATGTAGTCGAGCGTGGTCCCTGCCTGGAGGTAGAGCTGGATGACGGAGGATGGCGCATGCCATGGCCCGCCGCCGGGTCCCGAGGTGCTGATGTCGATGGCCTTGAGCCCGAGGACATAGAGGCCTTGCGTGGTGGTGGTGAAGTAGCGCCCGTGGATGTGGCCGTAGGGGTCGGAGCCGGGCGAGCCATCGCCCTCGCTGAGGTTGAAGCGCCAGCTGCCGTGCGTGGCGCCGACGGGGATGCGGAACTTGGGCTCGGTGTCCTCGGCGATGCCGTCGGAGTCCCAGAACGCAAGCTCGCCGCTCTGCGGTCCCTGGAGGGACTCGACCTGGGCAACGATGCGCGCCCCCCACTGCGCGTGGCCAGGAGCGGGGCCGCCGAAGTCCGGGGAGGCGGGCAGGGCGGTGAAGGTCAGGGATCCGCCCCGGTAGAGGCCGTTGTGGAGGCCATGGGTCTGGAAGGGCATGGGCAGGAACCATCCTGAGCGGATGTCGAGGGCTGGGCCGTTGATGAACGCGAGGTTGGAGCCTTCGGCGAGGCTGGCGGCGCCCACGTTGAGGTGGAGGTGCTGGGCTTGGGTCGCGGAGGCAACCGTGGCGAGCGCGAGGGGCAAGGCATGGCGTCCGATGGGGGATCTCGTCTTCATTCGGGAAGGGGGCGTGTTTCTGGAGCTTGGTCTCGGGTTTGACGGGCCGGGCATGGGAAACGGGGCGTCGGGAATGCGAGGCCTGCGGGGGGTGACGAGTTCATGGAACGTCGTCCGGGCGGCGTCCGTCGGGCCGCACCCAGCGCGAGCCCATGCGCCCGATCCGCGACGGCAGCGTGGACCAGCGAAGGCCCTCGACGTGGCCGTCCGCGTGTAGGTAGTTGGCGGCGCCGCGATGGCGTTCGACGGCGACCTGCCCGGCGAAGGCATTCGTACCAAAGCCGCCGCTGGAGGCGTCCGCGAAGTGGAAGTGGTCGGATCCCTCGAAGGTGGGGGCCGCCTCGGCGAGGTGGAGGGTCTCGGCGGGGGCGGGAATGGATGTCAGACGAGAGAAGTCCACTGAGCGTTCGCCGTAGGGAGCAGGAGTGAGAAAGTCATTGATGGCGTAGCTGGTGACGCGGAGACGGTGGGTTTCGGCTGGGCAACGATAGACGTGGGTGAGGCCGTAGCGTGCGAGTCGGGAGATCCACGAGGCTCCTTGGTGGGCGGACTGGGGCAGGCGGTCGTCATGGTCGGCCGCGTACAGGGCGCAGCCGAGGCCAAGCTGGCGGAGCTGGGAGGTGCAACGGATGGAACGGGCGCGGGCGCGGGCGCTGGAGAGGGCGGGGAACAGGAGGCTGGCGAGCGTGGCCATGATGGCGATGACAACCAGCAACTCGACGAGGGTGAAGGCATGGCCCGGCATGTTGGGCAAGGCAGGATGTGTGGCGGACCCCGCGCGTGGAACGCGTCCACCCGCGGGGCGTGGAGCCCCATGCGCCGTCGAGACATGGCATGTGCGTGGCATGGGGCGCCTGGATCATCGTTGCCGCCGGCATCGGCCCATGACGACGAGCAGGACGCCGAGGCCGCCAAGCGCGTAGGTGGAGGGCTCCGGCACGGGGCTCACGGCGAGCGAAACCGACATCCCATACGCCCTGCCAGCGTCCACGGACCCCTTGCTTGCAAGGTCCGCCCCGCCGACGAACACGGTGTAGTCGCCCGCGCCGAGCACGCCTTGCAGGTTGACCATGCCGTCCCGGTCGTCGTCCGACGCGGACAAGCGGTATTGGAACGAGCTCAGCCGGGTGAAGTCGCCCGGAAGGTCTCCGTCGCCGCCGATCTTCCAGTCGCCGCGGGCATTCCAGCATCCGTCGGTGGCGTTCCAATCGAGGCCGGGGCCGAGGTTTGCGATGGCCCACTCGGTACGCCATGCGAGGGACGCGTTGGATCCATCATGGTCCGCGCCTGGGGGGAGGGGGGTCTGGGTGGGAGCGAACGGCGCGATGGCCGCGAGGCCCGAATACACCGAGACGCCCGGGAGGAGCCCGCCGATGGAGGTGGCGGTCGCCCCGGCGTTGGCCTGCACGGTGAGGGAGACCCATGCGTCCCCAGCGAGGGTGAAGCGGAAGGCTCGTCCCTTGTGGCTGTCGCCAAGGCTTGCGTCCGCGGCGTCGGCCCAGCCGAAGTTGCCGGTCACCGCTTGGTTGGTGATGGAGATGGACTCGGGTCCGGCCCCGGAATAGGAGCCGAGGTTGCGTCCTGTGTAGCCGATGTGGGCCATGGCCGACGGGGCGATGGCCGCGAGTGCCGCCGACAAGGCGAGCGCGTGGGTCAAACGAGGTTGATTCATGACGGTGCAACGTGACGAACGGAATGAGTGCCCCGCCGGGCGCGGCGCACTCGCGCCATGCCATGAGGGGCGTGGGATGCCCATGACAGGGGCGCGGCCGGGATGGGCCATGCGCCTTGGAGGCGGCCTGGAGGTCCGGGCACGGGCGACCCGGGAGGCCTTGGGACTACGTGCGCGGCGCGACGACGAGGGTGCGGCGGACGCGTGGGATGCCTGGCGTGCCGATGCCGCAGGCGTGCCCCTTCACGGGCAGGCTTGCGGGCATCGACGAGGCGTGATCAGGAACGCGAGGCGCGGGGAGGAGGGACGGGCGGACGAGAAGTCCGGGTCGAGGCGAACCATGACGCGGGAGGGACTCGAAGGTTGCCCGGCTCCGGCGGCAGCCAGTCCGGCTCGCTGGAGGGACGCGCGAGTTCGAGCTTGGGCAGGTCAGGTTGGCCATGGCGCGGGGCGGCGTCGCGGGATGGCTCGGTGGCCTTGCTCCGCACCCATGCGCACAAGGAGCAAGGGTGGTTTCCGTCGAAGGTCTTGCCCAGGGCGGCGGGGAAGGAGTCCCCGGAGCGGAGGAAGCCCGAGAACATGCAGCTCCATGCGACGCACTGGAGGAGGGCGAGGTGCAGGCCCAAGGAGGCCGTCAACACCCCAACCACCATCATGCGAGAGCACGTGCCAAGCACCGGGGCGACGATGCCCGCGCCGGGCGGGCGGCGTCAACGATTGCCTTGTACGACCGATGGCTTCGCGTGGTTCGGGGGGCGTTGCAGGATGAGCTCGATGGCGTGGGCGGCGGCGGCGAAGCCAAAGGTGCCGGTGACGAACGTGGCCGAGCCGAAGCCGGAGTCGCAGTTGAGGCGGAGGGAGTCCCCGGCCATGGCCTTGATCCGGGCGCGGCAGGGCTCGCCGTGGGCGTCCGGGAACACGGGAAGCTCGGCGGAGCAGACGCAGGGGACACCGAAGGACGACGCCTCGCGCGGGAACGCGTGGTCGCGCCGGAGCCGGCCCCGGACGCTGGCGAGCAGGCGGTCATGGGTGACGGAAGCAAGGTCAAGGATGCGGATGGCGGTCGGGTCGCGTCGGCCCCCGGCGCCGCCGCAGACGACAAGGGGGATGCCGGCATTTTTGCATGCGGCGACGAGGCGGGCCTTGTTGGGGACGGAGTCGATGGCATCGAGGACGACGTCCGGCCTGTCGCCGGCGTGGCCTGGCTCCAGCCCAAGCAGGCGTGCAACGGAGGACTCGGTGACGAACTCGAGCCGGGCTTCCACGCGGATCCCGGGGTGGATTTCACGGATGCGCGCGGCCATGACCGCGGCCTTGGGCTGGCCGAGGGTGGACTGGAGCGCGGGGAGTTGGCGGTTGGAGTTGGAAACGCAGACGTCGTCGAGGTCGATGAGGGTGATGCGCCCGAAGGCGGAGCGGGCGAGGGCCTCGGCGGCCCATGAGCCGACGCCGCCGATGCCGACGACCATGACATGGGATGCGCGGAGGCGTTCGAGGGCGTTGCGGCCATAAAGACGCGCGATGCCGCCGAAGCGGAAATGGAAGTCGTCCGCAAGGTTGGATTCCACGGGGAGGCGAGGGGTGCAGGCTAGCCTTGGGACCGAATCCACGCGCGGATGGGAACGAGGTCCGGGTCGTTGAGGGCGAGCTTCATGATGATGCCGGGCTTGGTCGCGGTGCGGACATCCCGTTTGCGGGCGATGGCGAACCATTCCATGGCGCGGGCCAAGTCATCGAGGCGGCAGGCGTAGCAGGCGAGGTTGTAGGGGATGAGGCTGTTGTCGGGGAATCGTTCAAGGGCGGGCAGGAGTTGCTCGAGCGCGAGCGGGATGCCCCCGTCTGGCATGCGGCGGGCGGCGTACGACCGATTAATCCAGCCGGGTTCATGATCCGGGTGGAGCTGGACGGAGAGGGAGGCGACGCGATGGGAGAGGTCCCAGTCGCCGAGGGCGTTGGAGACGGACCAGCGGACGTCAAGGGCGAGGGGTGTGGTCTGGACGTCCGGGGAGAGCCCTTGGAGCTCGCGGGCTGCCTCGGATGGCAGCCCGAGCTCGGTCCAGCCTTGGGCGGCGCGGAGCCGGTGGATGTCGGCGGGAGGAAGACCTTGGGCACCCTCGGGCATGGACCGCCGGGGTTACTTGGCGGCGAGTGCGTCCTCGATGGCCTTGGCGACCTCGGAGGACGTGGGTTCGGTGCCGGAATCCCAGCGCCGGAGGATCTTGCCATCCTTGCCGAGGAGGAACTTGCCGAAGTTCCACTTCACGTCGCCGGGGAAGGGGGAGTCCTTGCTGGTGAGGGCGGAGTAGAGGGGGTGTTGGCCTTGGCCCTTGACGACGATCTTCTCCATGAGGGGGAAGGTGACCGAGTAATTGGAGGAGCAGAACTCCTTGATTTCGGCGGGCGTGCCGGGCTCTTGGCGACCGAAGTCATTGCAGGGGAAGCCGACGACGGAGAAGCCTTGGGCCTTGTACTTTTGGTGGACGGCCTCGAGGCCCTTGTACTGGGGGGTGTAGCCGCACCTTGAGGCAACGTTGACAAGGAGGACGACCTTGCCGTTGAAGGCCTTGAGGGAGGTGTCCTTGCCGTCGATGTCCTTGAGGGGGATGTCTTGGATGGGGGCGGCGTTCATGGCGATGGCGGCGAACAGGGATGCGATGGAAGCGAGCAGACGTTTCATGGGGCGGACGGTGTTGCGGGAATGACGGGAGTCAAACGGGGAGTTGAAGTGCGGGCGTGGGCTTCCGGAGGTCACTTGGAGTCCTTGAGGTCCTTGAGGAAGATGCGCATGCCTTCCTTTTCGAGCTCGGCGGCGAGCTTGCGGGACTTGGAGGAGAGCTTGTTGCCCTTGAGGTAGAGACGGAGGAAGGGGGCCCAGCCCTTGCTGCCCCGAATGTCGGCCATGGCGGCGGCGTGCAGGGGCGTGAGGTCGTCGATTTTGTTGTCCTCGATGAGGATGAGGCTTGGGGCGCGGAGGGTGGTGAGGGGCGTGATGTCGCGGATCTGGTTGCGGGAGAGGGAGACGGTGGTGAGGCCCCGGAGGTTGCCGAGCCCGGCGATGGACTTCAGTTGGTTGCCGTCGGCGTAGAAGGTGACGACGCGGGGAAGGTTGGTGAGCGGGGCGATGGACTTGAGCTTGTTCCGGGAGAGGTAGATGGAGGCGAGGTTCGTGCAGGCGGCGAGCGGGGAGGGGTCGGAGACTTGGTTGGACTCGAGCTGGATGTATTGCAGGGAGGGGAGCGTGGCGAGGGGCGCGATGGACGCGATGCGATTGGAGGCGAGGTGGACGAACTGGAGCTGGCGCAGGCCCTTGATGGGGGACAGGTCGGCGACCTGGTTGCCGGCGATCTCGAGCGAGGCGAGGGACTTGCAGTGCTCAAGCCCGGCGAGGTTGGTGATGCCGCGGAAGTTGCCCTGCACGACGGCGACGTTGGCGACGTCGGCGGCGGTGAGGGGCTTGTCGGTGTCGCGCTTGGCGAACACCTGCTGGCGAACGGCGGCCTCGAGCTTCTTGTCCGGGAAGACGGAAACCTCGACGGGGGCGTTGGTGGGGTCGGCGGCGAGGCTGGCCACGAAGGTCGCGGCGGCGGCGGCAAGGACAAGGAAAGGCAGGCGCATGCTCATGGAATGCATAAGGTTCCCTTGGATGGGGTTGCGGGTGTCAAGATTCAAGACGGAAGAAATCCGGGTTGACCCTTCGGGGCGGGGCGTGATTGACTTTCCCGGTCCGGATTCAGCATGCGGTGTCGGCGTCACGGTGACGGTTTGCAGAGGTCGATTCAGTTCGTGCCCCTCAATCTGAGTTCTGCCCGGGGCAGATTCCCACGCGGTGTATGAAGCGGTCGTAGTGTTATGGAAAATCAGAACCGTCTGTTCGTGGGCAACCTCTCCTACCAGACGATGGAACGGGACATCCAGGATCACTTTGCGGGCGCGGGCGTCGTGCTCAACGTGAACCTGATGCTCGACAAGTTCACGGGTCGCTCCCGCGGCTTCGCGTTCGTCGAGTTCGCCACCCCCGAGGAGGCGCAGCGGGCCGTGGACATGTTCCACGGCAAGGACCTGGGCGGCCGGGCATTGACCGTGAACATCGCACGTCCCCGCGAGGAACGAGCTCCGCGTGAGGGCGGCTTCGGCGGCGGTGGCGGCGGCGGCTTCCGTGGCGGCGGCGGCGGTGGCGGCGGCTTCCGCGGCGGTGGCGGCGGCGGCCGGGACCGTGGTGGTGGTGGCGGTGGTGGCGGCGGGGGCG
>CAIYFP010000546.1 GCA_903925515.1 uncultured Verrucomicrobiota bacterium | reverse complement strand
CTCCGTCCATGATTTCCATGCCACCATCCTTCACCTCCTCGGCATCGACCACGAACGCCTCACCTTCTACCACAACGGCCTCGAACGCCGCCTCACCGACGTCCATGGCGAGGTCGTCCGCCCCGTCTTGGCCTAGCCGCTCCCCGCAACCACGCCGGCCTTGCGGTGTTCCGACCCCGTCATGCAGCATCTCCCCATGAAACGTCGCAAGGCCGCCCCGCGCCACGCCCTCCTCGCCGTCCTCACGGCCATGGTGGTCCCCGCGACCCTCGCCCAGGACCCCGGCGGCCCGGTACCCGGCACCCAAGACCCCGTCGCCGCCGAGACCCCCGCCGCCCCGGCCACTCCCGCTGCCCCGGCCCATCCCTTCTCCGCCATCCCCACGCGCAACGCCTTCCGCATCCAGCCGCCTCCGCCCCCCCCGCCCGTCATCGAGGAGGCTCCCAAGCCGCCCCCGCCGCCCCCCTCCAACGTCACCCTCACCGGCTTCTCCGTCTGGAAGGGCAAGAAACAAGTTTACCTGCAGGTCGCGGGTGCCGGCGGCAAGCCCGCCGACTACCTCACGCTTTCCGAGGACGAGGCCCAGGGCGACATCCATGTCCTCGAAATCGATCCAAGGAAGGAAACCGTGAAGCTCAGCAATGCCGGGCAGGAGATGACGCTCAACTTCAAGGACAACGGCGCCAAGGCCACCCCCACGGCCCCCGGCGCCACGGCCGTCCCCCATGCTGCTCCCAGCCCCGGCCCCGTCGCCGCCGCGCTTGCCAACGCAAGGGCACCGCGCCCTTCCGGCCCCACCGTCATCGGCCGCGGTGGAGTCACCGAGGGCGGCGACGCCGGCGCACTACCTCCCAACGTCGGCATCCAGTCCTTCCCCGGGGGCGTCGCCGTCCCGCTCTCCAGCCCCGCCTTCAACAACACCCTCCCCGGCTTCAATTCCGGCGTCTCCTCCCCTTCCTCCTCCGTCCCCAACAACTCCGTCACCGTGACCGGCCAAGACCTGTCCAAGACCACGGCCGTCCCCTTGGTCCCCGGCCAGGACCGCATCATCAACGGACGACGCATCCCCGCGCCACCCCCCTTGCCCATCGAGGCCGCGCCCGTGCCCGTGCCCGTCCCGGGAAATTGACCCGCACCGCGCGTCGGCCCATGCGACGGGTGCTTGGCCACGCTGCGCCGCATCGACCTATCAAGGGCGCACTCGTCATGCGGGATGGCAGGCCGTCCGACTCGCGGCTGCATCGCCCACCTCGCAGGGATCACCAGGGTTTTGGCCCATGCGCCGCAAGACAGCACGGGCAACCCTGATCTCTGCGCAAGCCGTCCGTGAGTGCCCGGTTCTCGCCTCGCGCCGCGCGCCCGACCGGCTCGCAAATGGCATCCGCAAACAGGGTGCACGGACGACACCCGAGCCCGGCTGCCGAGCCCCATGCCAGGCCGGACGCGGCAGGCGGGCCCCCAAACGCCCTTCAAATCCACGCTGGGCATTCCGTCCGTTCATGGGCACGGTTCCTCGCGTGCCAAGGGCCGATCAAGCCTCCAACGGGGGCAAAGCCGGGGCGCCATCCTTCGAGGAAGCCATCCAGAGGCTGGAGGCCATCGTCGAGTCGATGGAGTCCGGGGACTTGCCCCTCGAGTCGCTCCTCCAGCAATTCGAGGACGGGTCGCGCCTGCTTCGGTCCTGCCATGAACGGCTGGCCGACGCCGAATTGAAGATTCAAAGGCTGGAAAAGGACCTCTCGGGCAACGTCGTTGCCCGGCCCTTCGAGGACGATGCCCTCGGCACGGACACTGGAACGACATGAGCCGATATCTCGACATGGTGGACTCGCCCGCGCACGTGAAGAAGCTGACCCCCGAGCAGCTCACGGACCTCGCCTCGGAAATCCGCGCCGAACTCATCGACGGCCTCGCAAGGCACGGCGGCCACCTCGGCCCCAACCTCGGCGTCGTCGAGCTCACCATCGCCCTCCACCGCTGCTTCGAGACGCCCCGCGACAAGTTCGTCTGGGACGTCAGCCACCAGGTGTACGTCCACAAGATGCTCACCGGCAGGAAGAACCGCTTCCGCACCATCCGCACCACCGACGGCCTCAACGGCTTCGCCCTGCGCACGGAAAGCGAGCACGACTGCTACGGGGCCGGCCATGCCGGCACCGCGCTCTCCGCCGCCCTCGGCATGTGCGCCGCCCGCGACCAGCAGGGCTCGCACGAGCACGTCGTCTGCATCTTCGGCGACGCCGCCCTCACCAACGGCATCTCCTTCGAGGCCCTCAACAACATCTCCTGCACCACCAAGCGCTTCATCGGCATCCTCAATGACAACGAGTGGAGCATCGCCAAGAACGTCGGCGCCATCGCCACCTACCTCGGCAAACTCACTACCAGCCCGCGCTACAACCGCCTCGCCAAGGAAATGACCGCATGGCTACGCCGCCTCCCCAAGGGCGACCAAGTCTCCATGCTCGGCTCCAAGGCGGAGGAAGCCCTCAAGGGCATCCTCGGCAGCATCTCCCTCGAGCCCGCCGCATCCGCCGACTCCGACGGCCGCGGCGGCCATGGCTCCGCCATGCTCTTTGAGGAGTTCGGCCTTCGCTACATCGGCCCCATCGACGGCCACAACCTTCCCCTCCTCGTCAGCACGCTGGAATTCGCCAAGACCTGCAACGAGCCCGTCGTCATCCACGTCCTCACCCAGAAGGGCCGCGGCTTCGAGGCCGCGCTCAAGTTCCCCGAGAAGTTCCACGGCCTCGGACCCTACGACGTCCAGACCGGCCAGCCCGCCGCCAGCAAGCCAGGCTCGGCCCCCATGTGGCAGGAAGTCTTCGGCCGCACCATGGTCAAGCTCTGCGGCCAAAACAAAAAGCTCGTCGGCATCACCGCCGCCATGCCCTCCGGCACCAGCCTCAAGCTCCTCGAGCAAGCCCTCCCTGCCCAGTACTACGACGTCGGCATCGCCGAGGAACACGCCGTCATCTTCGCAGCCGGCATGGCCACCATGGGCATGCGCCCCGTCGTCGCCATCTACTCCACCTTCCTCCAGCGCGCCTACGACTGCATCCACCATGACGTCTGCCTCCAGGACCTGCCCGTCCTGTTCTGCATGGACCGCGCCGGCCTCTCCGCCAACGACGGCCCCACCCACCACGGCCTCTTCGACATCTCCTACCTCCGCTGCCTCCCCAACGTCATCGGCATGGCACCCAAGGACGAGGACGAGCTCCAGGACATGATGTTCACCGCCAGCCTCCAGAAACACCCCGCCTTCATCCGCTACCCTCGCGGCAACGCCGAGGGCGTCCCCATCAAGGACGTCCCCGCCATGCTCGAGATCGGCAAGGCCGAGGTCATCCGCTCCTTCTCCAATTCCGGCGGCCGCAAGGTCGCCCTCTTCGGCCTCGGCAACATGCTCCCCGTCGCACGCAAGGCCGCCGAGACCCTCGAAAAGGATGGGTGCGACGTCGCCATCATCAATCCTCGCTTCTTCAAGCCCATCGACGCCGCCACCCACACCTTCTTCGCGCGCGGCGCCGAGGTCGTCGCCACCCTCGAGGACCACGTCGCCATGGGCGGCTATGGAAGCGCCGTCCTCGAATGCCTCTCCGAGGCCTCCATCGCCACCCCCGTCGTCCGCCTCGCATGGCCCGACACCTTCGTCGAGCACGCCTCGTCCGTGGACATCCTCCGCCAACGCCACGGGCTAACCCCGGAACGTCTCGTCGAACAGGTCCGAGACCGCCTCGCCGCTCGCGCCGTCAAGCCCTCCGGCCTTCAAGTCGCATAGCCCCACGGGGCGGCTCGCCCGCGCCGCCCCGGCCGACTACGGATTGTCACCCATCCGTTGTTGGCCATGCCAACGCCCATCGGG
>CAIYFP010000545.1 GCA_903925515.1 uncultured Verrucomicrobiota bacterium | reverse complement strand
TCTGCGGACGCGGGGAACTACGAGGCGCCGGTGGCGCAGGTGCTGGCCACGGGTGTGATCACGGCGCGAGGCTTAGTGGTGACGGGATTGTCGGCGGCGTCGCGCCCCTACGATGGGACGACGTTGGCGACGATCACGGGGACGCCCGTGCTCTCCGGGGTGCTGGGCGAGGACGAGGTGAGCCTTGCGGGGGTCGCGACGGGGGCGTTCGGGGACAAGAACGTGGGGGTGGGGAAGGCGGTGACCTTGACGGGGTTGTCCCTCGGAGGTGGTGCGGCGGGGAACTACACGCTCGCGTTGCCCGCGTTGACGGCGGATGTGACGGCGGCGGCCTTGAGGGTCGTGGTGGAGGACAAGAGGAAGCCCTACGACGGGACGCCATTCTCGGGGTTCACGGTGCGATTCGAGGGGTTGAGGGGAACCGACACGGCCGAGGTGGTCTCGGGTTCCGCGACCTTCGCCGGGGACGCCATAACGGCGGTGGCCGCGGGCCGCTACCCGATCGTGGTGGAGGTGACGGGGATGTCGGCCGCGAACTACTCGTTGGAGCCCGTGAACGGCACCTTGGAGATCGCGTTGCTTGCGACGGGATTGTCCGCGACCGGCGGCGTGGGCGGCGTAGGGCTGGCGCGGGTATCGGATCCGACGGGCCGCTTCACCGTTGGGGGAACCCTTGGCGAGGGCATGGTCGGGGAGGTCGCCGGGGGCAGCCGATGGAGGGTGTTCGGGGGATTCTGGCATGCGGAGGAACCGGGTGCGGCGGGCTTGCAGGGGCTGCTGGGCGCGGTGGGCGTCGGCGCGGGCGCGCAGGACGTGGGCCATGCCGATGAAGCCCCCCCTCTTCGGCGCCTCGATTTTGGGCCCGAGGCGGGCGCGCGGATGGCGCTTCCCACGATCGACGAGCTTGTGGCCATGGAGCCGGCGGGGTTGGGTGCGGAGCTGGGGCGGCCCTCCATGCGCGTGCTGGGGATCCAGCCCGACGGACGCCTCCGGATGGAGGCCCGCGGACAGGCGGGAAGCGTGTGGCTCATCCAGGTACGCATGGACCTTGTCGCAGGGGAGTGGCGCACGGTGGGCTGGATCCCATTGGGCCGCTCCGGCACGGGCTGGGTGGACGTGGCCCCCGTGGAGGACGAGCCGGCGAGAATGTTCCGCCTCGTGCACGGGACACGCTGAGGGATGCAGGAAGGTTTTTTGTGGCCTTGATGATGACAGGGATGCAGGCGGGGGGCCGACGGGCAGGGCTGGGATGCATGGCGTGGGTCGTGGGCATGCTGGTGCTTGCGACGGGCCGGGCGTTCGCGGCGTCGGATGCCTATGCATGGGGGTGGAACGGGCTGGGGCAGCTCGGCACCGGGACGACGGACAACGCGCCCGTGGCGCTGGCGGTGGCGGCTGGCGCAAGGCCCCCGGGAGTCCAATGGACCCGCGTGGCCAGCGGAGGAGCGCACGGGCTCGCGTTGGGAACGGATGGCAGGGCCTATGCATGGGGCGACAATGGCTCGGGACAGCTGGGCGATGGCACGTCGGACCCGGTCACCCGCGCGGTGGTGGTTTCACGGGGCGTGGTGCCCCTCGGCGTGTTGCTGACGGCGATCTCCGCCGGCGGCCAGCACAGCGTGGCGCTGGGCTCGGACGGCAAGCTCTACGCGTGGGGCGAGAACGAGCACGGGCAACTGGGCGATGGCACGACGACGGACCGAGCCGAGCCCGTGGAGGTGGTCGCCGGGGCAATCCCTTCCGGCGTGCAGGTGACGGCGGTGAGCGCGGGCTGGGAGCACACGGTGGCCTTGGGAAGCGACGGCCGGGCCTACGCATGGGGCCGTAACGCGAGCGGCCAGCTCGGGACGGGCTCGTACTTCGGGAGCGTCGAGCCCGTGGCGGTGGCCTCCGGGACGGTGACGTTCTCCCAGGTCGCCGCCGGCCGGTTCCACACGCTGGCGCTGGGCAGCGACGGGTTGATGCGCGCATGGGGCGCGAACGCCTCGGGCCAGTTGGGAGACGGTGCGATGGAGGGGCGCCCAACGCCGGGCATGGTGTCGGCCGGGGCGATCCCGGGCGGGGCGACGGTGGTGGCGATTGCGTCGGGTTGGTTGCACAGCCTTGCGCTGACAGGCTCGGGCCGGGTGTACGCATGGGGCGGCAACGGGTCCGGGCAGGTGGGCGATGGCACGCTCGAGGACCGGTTGATGCCGGTCGAGGTGACGGGCCTCGGCGCGGGAGCGTCGATCGGGAAGATTGCGGCCAACGGTTCCTTCAGCGTCGCGTCCGGCCCGGGCGGGACCTTGTATGGATGGGGAGCCAATGAGTTCGGTCAACTTGGGGATGGAACAACGGTCGGGCGCGTCGAGGCGACGTTGGCGGCCCGGGGTGCGGTGCGGGTGGGCGTGGAAATCGAGGATCTGGCGGCGGGCCCGGCGCATGTGCTGGCGCTTGCGGACGGGCCGCCGCCGTTGGAGGCGCCGGTGGTGTATGGCGGGCGGGTGGAGGGGACGTATGGGGCGGCGGTGAGCGGCGCGGTGCTGGCTGAGGGGGCGTCGATCGTGGAGTACGGGGCGGTGGGGTTGCCGGCGGGGTTGATGGTGGACCCGGCCACCGGCGCGGTGAGCGGCGTGGCGGGGCAGGCGGGGACGTTCACGGTGACGGTGACGGCGAGGAACGCGGCGGGGATCCGCAGCGGGCAGATGACGGTCGAGTTGGCCCGGCGCGAGGTGACGGTGCAGGGCCATGGGGTGCGGTCGCGGGAGTACGACGGGACGGGGAGGGCCATGTTGACGGGCACGGGATTGCTCGCGGGGGTGCTGGAGGGGGACGACGTCACCCTGGAGGGCGTCGGGACGGGCACGTTTGCGGATGCAAAGGTTGGCGAGGGGAAGGGCGTCACGGTGGAGGGGTATTCGCTCGGGGGTTCGGACGCGGGGAAGTACCGGCTCGGGACGGTGACGGTGCCGGGGACGATCACGGCGAGGGTGTTGACGGTGGGTGGGCTGGGCGAGTCCAGGAAGGTGTACGACGGCGGGTTGGGCGCGACGCTGGTGGGCTCGGCGGCGCTGGTGGGCGTGGTGGAGGGGGACGAGGTGACGTTGGGCGGGGCGCCGACGGC
>CAIYFP010000544.1 GCA_903925515.1 uncultured Verrucomicrobiota bacterium | reverse complement strand
GTGGTTTCTCTCGGTTTTTGCGTCCACCAAATCGAGGCACCCCAGAAAACGGCCAACGACCGCGAAGCTTGGACGGACTCGTGCTCACCGAGGCGCCGCACGGGGCGCTCACCGCCCGAACAATCGTACCAGCCAACGCTGCGGATTCTGCACCAGCAGCTCCCGTAGCAACGCGTCCGCGGTCCCCGCCTTCGGCTCCTCCAGCCGCCTTGCCAGGTGGAAGGCCCACCCAAACGCGGCCGCCGCCAGCCCAAAGAACACCGAGTACCGATTCCAACCCACGCCCAACCATGCACCGGAACGCTCGCCCATCGCGTCCAGCAGGATCCCCCAAAGCACCGGCGACATGCCGAGCGTCAACTGCCACACCACGGCGAAGATCGCGAAGAAATGATTCCGCCCCATGGCCGGGACGATCACCATGGCCAGCCGGTTGTTGGCCACGCTGAACAAGGCGTTGCAAAGACCCACCACGAAGGCCAGCAGGCAAGGCCACCATGCCCCGCCGCCCATGACGCCCCCCGCCACCAGCATCCAGCCCAGCGTCGAGGCCATCCCAAGCGCCATCGTCAGCCCGAGCACGGGCTTCGACCCCACCCTTTCCATGCGGCCGGCTGCCACGGCATACGACGCAAGCCCTCCCGCAAACGACAGCGACATCACCATCAACACCGCCCGCTCTCCCATTCCGCCGCCGGACTTTAGAAACGAAACGATGAACGTCGTCAGGCCCCCGAAGGCAAGCGACCACGCGACGTTCAGCTCGAGCAGCCTGCGGAAGGGCGGGTGCGCCGCCAACGCTCCCCACGGCACCTCTCCCTTCCCCCCCCCTTCCTCCGGTGGCACCGGCACATCCGGCATCCGGCGCAGGAAGACAAGGCTTGCGAATCCGGCGGCCGCGCTGAACCCAAACACCAACGCGTAGCGCCAAGGCCCTGCCGACGGCCCCAGCAACACCGCGGCCAGCACGAAGGCCGTCGCGCTCGCGCCGTTCACGAATGCTTGGTCCACCGTCAGGTAGCGGCCACGCACCGTCGCCGGCACCCACTGCGTGATCCATGGCAGCCATGCACAGCTCGAGATCCCCCGCGACAGGTTGAAGGCAAACAGCAACGCCATCACCAAGGCCAGACGCGACCCTTCGTTCAGCCATGTCGCCCCGGGCACCATGGCCATCCCCACGATGAACATCACACGGGTCGTCCACCCGCCCACCACGAAGCGCTTGTAGCCCACCCGCGGGATGAACCTTGCGGCCGGCAACTGCGCCACCGTCATGATCGGCATCAATCCCGTCACCAACCCCAACACGGTCGCGGACGCCCCGAGCGACTTCGCGTACAGCACCATCGGCCCGCCGAGAACCATCTGGAACGACAACGCGTTGAACACCGAGAACGCGTATGCGTTCGCGATCCCGGACGGCATCCCCGCGGCACTGCGTCCCGGTTCCATGACAGCCCCTTCCCTCAAGCCGGCTCCCATGGCGGGCCCGTCCCTCGCCCGCCCGCAACCCTAACTCAACCCGCCGTCGCTACGCCTTCACCTTCTCGCCGGGCCCGGGCTGCACCACCCGGATGCGCGGATGCCGCGACTGGATCTCCTTCGCCATCCATGCACGTGCCGGGCCGTCCCCGTGCCCCAGGATCACCACCTTCGGACGCACGCGCGCCACCAACCCAAGGAGATCCTCCCTCTGGGCATGGGCGCTGAGGTCGAAGTCGTCCATCGTGCAATGCCGCTTCAGGTCGCCGGCGCCCTCGCTGAAGCGGAACCGCTTCCCGGCGACGCTCTTCTTCAGCCGCCCGCCCGGCGTGTCCGGGTCCGCGTAGCCCACGAAGAAGATCCCGTGCTTCTCGTCCCGGGCCATCCTTACCGCGATGTCATGGGCCGTGGTGTTCTCGTTCATCATGCCCGAGGTCAGCACGAAGATGTGCGGGGTCGCGAGGCGCAGCGACGGCACCTGGTTGACGGAGAGCACCCGCAGGTCCAAGGCCTCCGTGAGCTTCAGCTTGCGGTGGCTGCGGTTCGCCCGGTGGGACTCAAGGTCGTAGATCTCCGAGAAAACCTTGCCAAGTCCACCCACGTAAACCGGCTGCTTCTTGATGCGTCCCTGCGCCATCCACAACGCAAGCTGCGCGAGGATCTCCTGCGTCCGGCCCAGCCCAAACGCCGGGATCAGGACCGACCCCTTCCTCTTGAGCGTCGCCAACACCGAGTCCAGCAGTCGCGCGATCTCCGTCTCGCGCGTCACCCCCGGCACCGGCGCCCGGCCCCCGCGCGTCGTCTCGAGGATCAGGACATCCGCCCGCGCGTCGCCAAAGTCCGCCGCGCGCAGGATGGTCTGGTCGTGGAAGCAGACGTCCCCGGAATAAAGCAGCGTCTCCTTCGCGCCGCGCACCATCACACCCGCCGACCCCAGCGTGTGCCCGGCATCGAGGAACTCCAGCGTCGGCATCGTTGCCCCCGCCTTCCGCCGGTGCGGGTGCGTCCACTCCACCGGGCGCCCGTAGTCGTAGCCCATGATCACCGCCGCGTAGTCGTCCACCTCTTGGTGCGTGTAGAGCGGATACTCGCGGATCCCCAGCTCCGTCTTCTGCCGCTCCATTACGTTCACCGAGTTGTGAAGGATCCGCTCCACGAGGAAGTAGCTAAGCTCCGTCATCAACACGTTGGCGTGCGGGAAACGACGCAGCGCAACCGGGAGCGCGCCGACATGGTCATGGTGGCAGTGGGAAACCGCGATCGCATCGACGCTGTTCTTGGGCACGCGATCGAGGAGGGGAAGCCCGTGCTTGCCCTCGCGCTTGGGATGGAT
>CAIYFP010000543.1 GCA_903925515.1 uncultured Verrucomicrobiota bacterium | reverse complement strand
GTTCAGTTTCGTTTCTGTTTGGCGCGGGATGGGTGCGTTTGCATGGAATGCGGAGGCCCGGCCCGGCAAGGAAACAAGCGAGCACCACAAGGCAGGCCTGTGTCAACAAGCACCCTGATCGACATGCGGAGCGGACGCGCGGCCAAGGCGGCCGCGTTGCGCGACCTCGGGATCAATCCCTACCCCAGCACGAGCCGGCGGACCCACTACGCGGGGGCCGTGCTCCGGGACTTCGCGTCGTGCGAGGGCCAGAAGGCGACGGTAGCGGGGCGGTTGATGTCGTGGCGGAAGCAGGGAGCGTTGGCGTTTGCGCACGTGCAGGACCAGACGGGCAAGCTCCAGTTGTTCCTGCGGAAGAACCTCGTGCTGCCGACCGACGCGGCGGCGGGGCGGATTGGCTACGCGGACACGGGCCACCTCGACATTGGGGACATCGTGGAGGCGACGGGCACGGTGATGCGGACGGAGCGTGGGGAGATCTCGATCCTCGTGGAGGAGCTGCGGTTGTTGACGAAGGCGATCCGGCCGTTGCCGGACCAATGGTCGGGGCTGAAGGACCGGGAGCAGGTGCTGAGGAAGCGGTACCTTGACACGATCCTCGAGCCGGGCTCGTTCGAGCGGTTTGGGATTGCGAGCCGGATGGTGTCGGCGATGCGAGGGTTCCTGCTGGAGCGCGGGTTCCTTGAGTTCACGACGCCGATCATCCAGCCGCAGTATGGCGGGGGGACGGCGAAGCCGTTCAAGACGCACGTGAACGCGCTGGGCTGCGACATGTACCTTGCGATCTCGCACGAGCTGTACCTGAAGCGCCTGATCGTGGCGGGGTACGACAAGGTCTTCACGATCGGCCGCTACTTTCGCAACGAGGGGATCGACCGCACGCATCACCCGGAGTTCTCGATGGTGGAGACGATGACCGCCTACGAGAACTACGAGTACAACATGGAGCTCGTGGAGGCGTTGTTCCGGCACGTGGCGACGACCGTGTTCGGCCGCACGACGTTCACGGTGCGCGGGCATGAGGTGGACTTCGGGAAGCCGTGGCGGCGGGTGAGCATGGCGGACGCGGTGCTGGAGCGAACGGGAGTGGACTTCCGGTTGGTGGGCACGGCGGCGGAGGCCAACGCGAGGCTGGCGGCGCTGGGCATCGAGGAGCCGCAGCCGAGCGTGGGCGAGGCATTGGTCCGGGCCTTCGAGGCGACCGTCGAGAAGGACCTTGTGCAGCCCACGCTTGTCTTCGGGCATCCGGTCGAGATCTCCCCCTTGGCCAAGCCGATGGCATCGGACCCGCGTTACGTGGAGCGCTTCGAGATCTTCATCGCGGGGATGGAATGCGGCGACAACTGGTCCGAGCAGAACGACCCGGTGCGCTTGCTGGAGACGTGGCGTCGCTCGTACCGGGACGACGAGCGGGACGACGGGAAGTTCCACACGCTGGACTTCGACTTCATCGAGGCCTTGGAGTACGGGATGCCCCCCACGACCGGGATCGGGCCGGGGATCGAGCGGATGCTGATGATCTTCACGGGGCAGGAAAACATCGACGACGTGATCTTCTTCCCGTTGATGCGCCGGTCGATGTCGCCGATCAACGCGGGCATCTACGGGGTGAAGGAGGCGGTGCCGGCGCCCGTGGAGGACTTGGTGTTGTCCATCGACGATTTTCGCGCGTTGTGCGGGGACGGCGTGTTGCGTCCGCACGGGCGCACGTTGGTGTTGAAGCCGCACGTGCGGATCTGGGGCGGCGCCGCCGGCGGGTCGCGCGCCTCGGGGCACGTGGACGTGGAGGGATTCGTCCACAACAGCGTGCTGCGAGTGACCGGGTTCTCGGTCAAGTCCGGGGAACGTCTTGAGGACGGCGCGGTGATCGCGCAGGCGGCGGCGCTGGTGGAGGGCTCGCTTGCTGGGTTTGTCCGGGCGACGTTCCCGGAGAGCCACGTGACGGTTTCCCCGGCGACGCACCTTGGGCACGGCTAGGCCGGATCGATTCAGTTGGGAGGGAAGTGATTGCGAAGCAGATGCTTCTGCAAGCCGAGGAGTGAGCGAGGCGCGGGCCAGTACCTGGCCCGTAACGAGCGAAGGACGAAGGATTTGCGGAAGCAGATCGAGCAAGCACGACCGATCCAACTGAATCATCCCGGCTAAGCCTGAACTGGCGAACAACTCCGGTTAAGCCAAGAGGGAACGATTCGGCCCAAAAACGGCAGTCGAAGAGGGCTTCAAGGCAAGGACAAGGCCGTTCCATCAAGGCAAAAAGGCCTTCTCGCATGCATCCGAGACCTCACCCGGCGGGTGAGATTGGAATGGGCTGGTCAGGGTGGTAGGCCGGGTGCCCTCACCCGGCGAAAACGTGGCAGAGCCGTCTCGGCTCTGGCTGGGTCACGACCCGCGGCAAGATGCCGCTGCCACTCTGCCCCAGAGACGCTCGGAGGTGCGGCATCCTTGCCGCCGCGTGAGGGCACGCGGCCTACAGCATGGGCCAAGCCTTTGGCTCCACCTGAGGATGAGGTGG
>CAIYFP010000542.1 GCA_903925515.1 uncultured Verrucomicrobiota bacterium | reverse complement strand
GGTCGGCGGGCATCGCCTGCCCCACCACGGTCAGGTTGGCCGTGCTGCCCACGATGAAGCTCGCCGCCGACTGCGCCGTGCCCGCCTCCGTCACCACCGTGATCCGCCCCGTCGTGGCGCCGGGCGGCACCACGGCCACGACCCTCGCATCGCCCTGGACCGTGAAGCCCGAGGCGTTCAATCCATTGAACCGCACCACCGACGTCCCCGAAAGATTGTCGCCGGTGATCGTCACGGTCGTCCCCGCAGGACCAAAGGCCGGGGCGAAGCCCGTCACCTGCGGAAGCGTCGAGGCCACCGTGAACGTTCGCCCGCTCACGCCCGTGCCGCCCGGGTTGGTCACGCTCACCGGCCCGGACTGCGCGCCCGCAGGCACCACCGCGTCGATGCGGTTGGTCCCGGCCACCGTGAAGACGGCGGGAATGCCCCCCGCGAACTCGACGCGCGTCACGCCGAGAAAGTTGGCACCCGTCAACGCTACCGCGGTCCCCGGCTTCGCGCTCGCGGGCAGGATGTCCTGCACCACGGGCATCACCAGGAAGGGGGTCGCGGTGGTGTCGCTTCCATTCGCCGTCGTGCAGCGGATCGCCCCGGCGAATGCCCCGGGCGGAACCACCACGTTCACCTGCGCCGACGAGACATTGGTCCATGCCACCGCCGCCACCCCGCCAAAGAAGATGCCCGTGATGCCCGCCATGCCGTCGCCGGTCAATGTCACGAGGTCGCCCGCCTTCCCGCCCTGCGGGGTGAACGACCGGATGCGCGGCAGCAGGACAAGGTTGGACGTCGTCAGGAACGCGCCCCCGGGCGTTGTCACGGTCACCCGGGCCGAGCTTGTGACCGGCGGCACCTGGAACACGACGTTGGTCGCCGTCATGGCAAGAATGGGCGCGGGGACGAGGCCCACCGACACGTCGAGGGCACCCAGCAGGCTCGTGCCCGTGAGCGTTACCGTGTCCCCCACCCGCGCGGCCGAGGGACTGAAGCCCGTGATCAGCGGTTGCAGGTAGAAGTTGCCCCACAGCTCGATCGTCCCCGCCGGATTCACCAAAACCGGCGCGCCCGATGCCGCCCCTTGCGGGATCGTCACCTGGAGGCTCGTGAAGCTCGCCAGCTCCGTTGTCGCGGCCACGTATCCGCCCGACGCCGCCGGGAACCAAACCCGCGTCGTGAAGAAGGGATCGCCCGGGTCCGCGAAGTTGCTGCCCTCGAACCGGACCGAGTTGCCGGGGACGCCCCGGATCGAGTCCGCCGGGTTCTGGGGCTCCGGCAACGCGCGGGCATACTTCGTGACGCGGGGCGCGATCTGGAAGTTGAAGTCGGACGCCCATGCAAGGCCCCATGCGTCGTACAGGCTCAGCGAGCCGATCGTCGCGGTCGGCGGAATGATCGCCACGATGCGCTGGTCCGTCGCCGAGAAGGTGGCCGTGCCCAACCCGAACCGCACGCTCGTGACGGACGCCATGCCCGTGCCCCGGATCTCCACCTGGTCCCCGGGCTTG
>CAIYFP010000541.1 GCA_903925515.1 uncultured Verrucomicrobiota bacterium | reverse complement strand
GTGTATTTCGTGTATTTCGTGGTTCCAACCCTTGGCCACCCTCAAGCAAGTCGCATGGCTCCCCTTCACCTACCCGAGGCAGCACGCGACCACCTCAACCCCGCATGCAACCGGTCCACAGCTCAGCCTTTGTGGCACCACGAAATACACGAAATCCACGAAAACCCGGGGCCACAAGCCCAAGGCAAGGGATGTCGCATCGGGCGTTTCGTGTGCGGACGTTCCAAGGTTAACGCCTAGGGGGCACCCGGCCTACAACCCGGGCCGGCCCATTCCAACCTGACCCGCCGGGTGAGGCCTCGGATGGATCCCTCAGGGCCCCTTTGCCTTGATGGGACGGCTGTTTCCTTGCCTGCAAGCCCTCTTCAACTGCCGTTTTTAGGATGTAGCCGGAGGCTTCCCAGCGTGTAGCGGTGGTCGAGGAGCGAAGCGCCGACACCACCGGGCACCCGCGCGAACGTGATCACCCGCCATCCCCGCAGGGATGCCAGCGCCGGGGGCGGGACTGGGCTGGCATCCCTCCCGGGTGCGGCGGGTAATGGGGATCGGTGACCGGTGGTATCGCTTCGCTCAACCACCGGCTACCTGCTGCGAAACCATCGTTTTCGAGCAAGGGATCCGATGCGGTCCATCCTCCAGGGGGGCAAGGCGTCATTCCCCTGCATGGGGATGCCTTTTTTTGGAGAGGGTGAGCGGATGCGGGCCTTCGGATCCATCCGTTGGCCACTCGATCCGCGTCCAAGGCCGGAGCCGTGAGTTAACAAAACCGTTACGCGAGGATCAGGGGGCCGGACCCATCGTTGACACCCCAACCTATTGTGGTTTCATCCTTGCGAAGCCACAATCCGTGGCGTCCCCTATCCCACATGCGGTGTCCCAAGTGCGCGGGCCAAGACGACAAGGTCATCGACTCTCGCTCCTCCAAGGAAGGAGCGCTCATCCGTCGTCGCCGCGAATGCCTCTCCTGCAACCACCGCTTCACCACCTATGAGCAGGTCGAACATGACCTCCTCACCGTCATCAAGCGCGACGGCCGCCGTGAACCTTTTTCCCGCGAAAAACTCGTGACCGGCATCCGGCGTGCCTGCCAAAAGCGCCCCGTCGCCGAGGAAGACGTCGCCCTCGCCGTCGAGGGCATTCTTGAGTCCATTGCCGCCGACTTCGACCGCGAAGTCCCCTCCGACGCCATAGGCGAGCGCGTCATGCGCGAGCTTCGCCGCCTGGACCCCGTCGCCTACATCCGCTTCGCGTCCATCTACCGTCAGTTCGAGGAAATCACCGACTTCGTCGAGGAGGCCAACCGGATCGCCGCCATGCCCCGTCCCGACAAGCGCCAGATGGAGCTCGCCGTGGACGAACCCGAGGGCGAACGCAAAAAGGAACGTCCATGATCGACCTGCACCGTGACAGCATCCTCCTCGTCCATGAAAACGGCGAGGCCGTCCCCTTCTGCGCCGCAGACGTCTCATTCGACGTCGTCGGCCCCTCCGTGGGCGCCTCGGGAATCTCCGACGAACTCCTCCGTCAATGCACGGCCGGCATCGTCCACTACTTCAAGTCCGACCTCGGCCGCTTCCGCATTACCCTCGCCGAGTTTTCCGCCGCCATGGTCCGCGTGCTCGCCGGGTTCGGCTACGACGTCGAGGTCAACGGCATGACCGAGGGCGAACCCGCACATGACGCCCAGCCCACCCCGCCCACCGTTGTTCCGCTGGACCTCCAACATCTTGCCATCGATGCCGGCAAGATGGGCGAGCTGGAGTTTTTCCCGCGCCTCAAGTCCCTCATGGAGCAAGGCATGGCCCAAGGCCCTCGCACCCTCGACCTCCATGGCCTGCGACCCGCCGTGAAGCAACTCCTCGGCCGCAAGCAATGGTCCCCGGCCTGCCGCGAGCTCGAGCGACGCATCGTCGAGACGCTCCGGCACTGGTGCCGCTCCCGCCCCGTCCCACGCCCCGTCGGCATGGTCGTCCGCTAGTGTCGTATCTCACAAATCGCTGGTGTTTGGTGCTCCAAGAATGCCCTGGGGCAAGGCGTGAGGACGGAGCCTGCCCGCATCGGTCTGTGACGGACGAACAACGAAGCCCCGGGGCATTCTTGGAGCAACCCGAAGGGCCGCGCCTCTTTTCGCGTCCCACGTCGTGGCTCGCGCCTGACAGACCTCTGCGGGCCTGCTCGTCACTCGCGCCTCGTGGGACACGAAAATCCCTCGCGGCGAAACACCAGCCATTTGTGAGATACGACACGAGCCCGCAACCCTGCGCGCCCCCCACCGTGCGCACCTTCCGCCGCCTCGTCCTTGCGGTCCTCTCCCTTGCGGCCCTTGCCGCATCCTTGCTCGCCTCCGAACCCCTCTACC
>CAIYFP010000540.1 GCA_903925515.1 uncultured Verrucomicrobiota bacterium | reverse complement strand
CCTCGATCTCGTGCCGGGGCCGGCCCGGGCGTCCCGACGAGGCGCGAGACATGGGGTTCTTGGACTTCACCCGCCCATCCTGCCCGAACACCCCGCCCCCACGCACGACGGGTCGGCCGGACGGTTACGCTTGAGGCTTTTTGCGGGTCCCCATGGACTCGTACGTGTCCTTACCGCCGGTCTGGATGCGACGGAGGTACATCCCGCTGGTGAGGTCCACGTACAACCCTCGAACCCCCTCCACCTTCTTCCGCCGTGGTATTGCGGCGGATTGGGGAGGGGTGGTTTTGGGGGCCGACGAGGCGACGGTTGGCTGGGTTGGCTGGGGTTTCTTCGTTTTCTGGGCGTTCATGTTCAGCAAAGCAACAGGGTACAAACAGGGTACAAGAGGTTTCTGTTGCCGTGGTGAGACGAAGACGCCCGAGGCAAAACATGGGTTTTGCTGGGGTTTTTGGGGAAGGAGCTGGCGCATCCGCCAGGAGTTGAACCTGGAACCTTCTGATCCGTAGTCAGATGCTCTATCCAATTGAGCTACGGATGCGCTAAGCGGCGAAAGGGTAGAAAATCGCCACCGCACGGAGCAAGGCCTTTCTCCACAAAACCCCACAACCCATCCGCCAGCCCACCCTCAAACGTAACGGGACAGGAACTCGCGCCGGTACTCCGCCTCGGCGGTTGGCAAGCGGCGACGCAACGCGCCCACGGAGACCGCGCCATGCTGGAAACGCCGCTTCTCGAACACCGGCATCTCCATGCCCGTAACTGCCTTCACGCCGCGCCGAACGACCTCGCCCTTCAACGAGTACAGGGTCGGGACGTCATACCGGGTGAGCTCGATGAACGGGATTCCCTCGCTCACCGCCACCACCGACGGCCGGGTCAGTGGGCTGAATGCGTCAAATCCATGCTTCCTCGCGGGCGCATACGAGCGCACGTAGCCCCGGCTCAACCCCCCGCTGTAAGTCAGGCTGTGCTTGATGCGCCCCACCCCCCAGCCCTCGTGGTAGAGCATCAGGTTGTGCACCACCGAGCGAATCGTCAGCTCCGGGTTCTCCTCGATCGGGTAGTCCTTGAGGTTCTCGTCGCCCCCGTCGCCGTCGATCAGCAGCCTCCAGTCCGGGTATCTCTCCCGGATGCCACGGCACAACGCCATGCCCATCGCAGCGCATTCCACGTCGAGGGGCTTGTAGTCCTCGATTACCCGGACCGTCTCCGCGAGGTCGATGTCCTCAAGGCGCGCCGGGATCGTCTCATGGAACATCCCCAGCCCAAGACACCCCAGGAATTCCCGCGCCTGCGCCACATCCGGTCCGTCCCCAAAGTCCAGCGTGAACGCCTTCATCCGTGCCGGGCTCTTGCCCTGCGACCGCATCACATGGTACGCGACGAGGAACACCGCCCCGGAATCGATGCCCCCCGAAAACTCCACCCCGATGGGCTCCCGGTCGTCGTGATGCCGCAACCACTTGCCCACCTCGTCCGCCAACGCCCCCGCGTAACGCCGCCCAATCTCGTCGAGGTCGGCCGGCAAGGTGTTCCGCTCCGGCGTGAAGTACCGCGTGTACACGGGGTCCGGATCCGGGCATCCCACCAACTGGATCTCCACCACGTAATGCGCCGGCACCATCCGCGTGTACGACGGGTGGAACTGCCCCTCGAGTCCCTCCCTTCGCAACTGCTCATGGATCGCGTCGATCCGGTCCGCCACAATCAACGCGGGCCCCTCCTGCCTCTTCGCAAGGAAGTACCGCATCGGCCGATCCAACGAACGCGCCATCCGCACCGTCTTCCCGTCCCGCGCAAGGATTGCAAAGGAACCGTCAATTTCGCCCACCCTCGCCGCATCCCCGGAAAGCACCCGGTCGCGTGCCTCGTCCATGCCCATGTTGTTGAGGCGGTTCATCCCCGGGTCCAGCAAGTCCACCACCCGCTCCACGTACGCATCCTGAATGGCCATGGACGAACCTTCCCAAGCCCGCCCTGCCCTTTGCAAGTTCCGCCCTGCTTGCCCTCCCGATGCACAACCGATGGCCGACGACGAGCAACTTGCGCCTCGACGTCCCACCGGTCCCCATGCCTATTTTAGCCAATCGGGTGACCACATTTACGACCAAGCTTGCGGCACAGGAGTCGGAGCGGCTTGAGAAGCTCGTCCGCGACGGCGTTTTCCAGCTCAAGGAAGTTCCCCACGCGCGCTTCGGCGCAACCAAGCCCGACGTCTCCGTCACGCTGTACCACTCCAACAAGCTCGTCGTCCAAGGCAAGGGCACCAAGGACTTCGTGGAGTTCGTCCTCGAACCCCACGTCCTCATGGCCGCCCGCCAAGGCTACGAGGACGTCCTGGAGCCCGGCCGACTCGACCCGCGCCTCGGCGTGGACGAGTCCGGCAAGGGCGACTTCTTCGGCCCCATGTGCATCGCCGGCGTGTACGTCAACGCCGACATCATGGCCACATGGAATGGCTCCGGCATCCGGGACTCCAAGAAGATCACCAGCGACGCCCAGGTCGCGCGCCTCGCCAAGGTCATCCGCGAGACCCGCGGCTGCATCTGGAACGTCGTCGCCGTCGGCAACGAGGCCTACAACCGCATGCACGCCGCCAACGGCTCGGTCAATCGCATCCTCGCGTGGGGCCATGCTCGCGTCATCGAGAACCTGCTCGCCCAGTCGCAGCGCATGAGCCCCCCGCCCGTCCGCGCCATCAGCGACCAGTTCGCCGCATCCAAGGACGTCCTCCAACGCGCCCTCATGAAGGCCGGCCGATCCATCGAGCTCGTCCAGCGCCACAAGGCCGAGGATGATGCCGCCGTCGCCGCCGCATCCATCCTCGCCCGCGACGAGTACGTCACCCGCCTCCGCAAGCTCGGCGAGCACTTCTCCATCGAGCTGCCCAAGGGCGCCTCGGACCAGGTCGAGGCCGTCGCACGCGACCTCGTCTCGCGCCACGGCCCCGACGCCCTCCCCAAGGTCGCCAAGATGCACTTCCGCACCTCCTATCGCGTCCTCGGCATCCCGGAACCCCCGCGCGAGGAATGGAAGCCCCGCAAGCCCCCGGCCAAGGGCAACTAACCCACCCACCCGCCCCGCGGAGGGGCCATGGGGTCAGACCTGTCCGTTTGACCATGGCTCCATGGGCGCGACGACAAATGTCCGCCTCGCCCGGCTACCGCAACCGTCGGCATTCCCACAACTCGTACCGGTGGAACACGCGGTCCTTGTGCCGCGCCTCGATCTCCCCAAGCCGCTCCACCGCCTCGAACTGCTCCTTCAACGCCCCGGGCAAGGGATCCTCCCGGCCCGACGCAAGCCGTCGCACGAACACCGCGTCCTCCCCCTTCCTTGTCTCGTAGCCCGGCCAGACGTCGAACTGGCTGCTCACCTTCCCGGTCCGAAGCGTGTGCACCACGGGCGCGTCCGGCAGCGATTCCCGTGCCCCGGGCAAGTAGAAGCTGAGCAGCCCGGCCCGCCCGTAATGGTCCGCAATCACGAACACCGGACGTCCGCCCTGCATCATGTTCGTCCGGGCGACCGCCACCTGCGCCGCGAAGTCCCGGTGCCCACGCACCCGTTTCAACGGGTCCAGCCGCGCCGGCAGGGGCGTGCCCGCCAGCTTCCCCGCCCATTCCGTCTCATGGACCAGCACCACGCAGGGCAAGCCCAGCAACAGCCCTGCCCTTGCCCACCTCCACGTGCCCATGGAACCCGCCACCCACGCCCGGTGCGCCCGCAACACCCCCATCAGCATCCCGGGCAAAACCGCCGCCGCGATCCAGTTGGGATGCACCCGTGCCCGCAGCGTGTACGCCAAATAAAACGCAAGCACCGGCAGGCAGAAGCACGCAAGGAACCGCTCCTCCATCCCGGCCCCGCGTCCCCGCAGCACCCCCCACGTTGCCCATGCCACAAACCCAAGCCAAATCGGGTTCCACAACCCGGCCACCGCACCCACGAACTCCATCGTCCACGAGGGCCGATAGCTCCACGCATGGTGCAGCCCGCCACGCTCCCCAAGATGCGTGAACGCCACCCACCCATGCTCCGCGTTCCATGCAAGGATCGGGATCGTCCCCAGCAACAACACCCCCAACGCCATCCACGGCCCCGCCCCGCGCCATCGCCTCGCGCCGCCCGGAACCACCCACGACGCAAGGAGCACCGCCGCCAACTGGAACGGCGCGAAGTACTTGGTCAGCAACGTCCCCGCCATCGTCGCGCCCACGGCCAGCCACCAGCCCAGCGCCGGGCCCGGGTCCGTCAACGCCCGCCATGTCGCCAGCATTCCCAGCGTGTACAGGAACACCGTCAACGGATCGATCGTCAGCAACACCGACCCCACCGCCAGCAGCGGCGTCGCCTGCAAGGCCAGCATGAACAGGAAGCCGGTCCGCCCGTCCGTCCGTCGCGCGACCCAGCGCATGAGCACCCCGGAAAGGACGAACCCCAGCAACGGCGGCAGCAACCGCACCCCAAGCTCACGGTCGCCCGCCACGTGCGTCCCCAGCCAATGCGCCAGCGCGATCCCGGCCGGCTTCGAGTAGTACGACCAGTCCAGTCGCTTCGACCACACCCACTGGTACGCCTCGTCCTCGCTCAGCTCGATGACCGGAGCGCCCACGTAGGCCCACCTCCCCGCCAGCAACAACGCCAGCACGATCCAGCCAAGGCGTTGCCATGGAGCCTGCGACGGCGCCAGCCCGCGCTCCCCGGCCTCCGGCTCCAACAGGTTGGGCAACGCCCGATGCCACCCCGGGAAAAAACGGCGCCCCAGCCGGTCCCATCCCCATGCCGCCATCCGCGCCAGCGCCACGCCGTAAGCCAACCCCACCGCCCAGCCCACCGCCACGTCCGACGGGTAGTGCACGCCGAGGTACATCCGCGAAATCCCCACCGCAAGGCCCGTCGCCACCACCAGGGCCCGGACATCCCTCCGGCGCCAATACAGGAACGTCACCGCCACGATCCCGCCCCAGATCGCCGCATGGCCCGACGGCATCGAGAAGCTCGGACCCTTCCCCGCCAGCAACCGGAACTCGGGATGGTCCACGAACGGGCGCGGGCGCTCGAAGAGCTTCTTCAGCCGGTTGTTGACCTGCGAATCCCCCGCCGCCAACGCCAGCGCGAGCACGACCACGAAGACCCGCCCCCGGCGCCCGCCCCAGCCCACCAGCGCGACCGCCAACGCCACCACCCCGGGCACGAGCAACGCGTTGCCGCTCAGGAATTGCATCACCGGGTCGAGCCACGGGTGCGCGATGCCACGGTTGAAGTACCAAAGCAGCCTGAGGTCCAGCGCTTGCAGCATGCGTTGCGTCTCCCCCCGGCCCTAGTACGTCACCAAAGCCAGCACCGGTGCCGTGCCCAGCCTCCCTCGGCCCGCAAGGAACGACAGCTCCACCACGAACCGGATGCCTGCCAGCCGCGCCCCAAGCCTGCCCAGCAACGACACCGTCGCCGCCGCCGTCCCACCCGTCGCAAGCAGGTCGTCCACCAACAGCACCCGCTCCCCGGGCCTCACCGCGTCCACGTGCACCGCAACCGTCGCCGACCCGTACTCCAGGTCGTAGCTTTCCTCGTGCGTGCGCCACGGCAGCTTCCCCTTCTTCCGCACCGGCACGAACCCGCAGCCGAGGCGCGCCGCCGCCGCCGCCCCGAAGATGAAACCCCTTGCGTCAATGCCCACCACCTTGTCCACCTCGTCCCGGCCAATTCCCGCCAGCAAATGGTCCATCGCGCCCGCGAACATCCGGCCGTCCGCCAGCAACGGCGTGATGTCCTTGAACTGGATGCCCGGCCTCGGGAAGTCCGGCACGTTGCGAATCGCGGCCTCGATCTCCGCCAGTGTGACCCTGCTCATCGACGCGCGTTGTCCCGAACGTACCGCCCCGCGTCAAGACATCCCGCCCACCCCCCTTGCACCAGCCTCGGGCCACGCCCGACGTCAAGGATACATCAAGGCCAACGCGGCGGCGGACTGCTTCATGCGGCCGACCAACTCGGGCGGTGAAAGCACAAGGGCCTCGGGACCCCAGCCCAGAATCCAACGCTGGACCTCGCCAAGGCTTCCCAGCCGCAGCCGCAGGTCCACGCCGCCACCGGGCAGCTCGGTCAACGTCTGCGACGGATGCCATCGCTTCTCCCGCACGTATCCGGCCGCCGCCGGGGTGAACCGCACGACGACGTTGAAGTCGCCCTCACGGGAAAGGATTCCGAAGCTGTCCTTGAGGTAGCGGTTGACGTCGAAGCGGACGGGACGCTCGAAGGAACGCCCGGTGGGCTCGGACGACACGATGCGAACCACGACGAAGGTCCGGATGGCGCCACGCTCGACGTCATGGGCGAAGAGGTACCATTCGCCGTTCACGTTGGCGACGTGCAGGGGATGCACGACACGGGGCTCGGGCGACGCGGATCCCAGCTTCCTGTAGGCGATGCGCAGCTCGGCCCTCGCGGCGGCGGCCTTGGCGATGGCCCCAATCCACGGCAGGTCCTCCATGGGCTCCGTGCTCGTCCGGAAGGATATGGTCTGGTCCCAGTCCCGCAGGCTCAGGGAGACGGTGTCGGGCAGCGTCTGGGAAAGCTTCCGGAGCGCGACCAGCAGCGGCTTCTCGAAGGGCGTGCCGCGGTGTTGCTGCAGCGCCTTCTCCGCGACGAGCAGGGCGACCAGCTCCCCCTCGCTGATCTGGACCGTGGGGAACGCATCCACCGGGCTGGAATAATGGAATCCAAACCGGGACGGGTCGTACTCGACCGGCAACCCCAGCCGGTCCCGCATGAACTCGATGTCGCGCAGGATCGTCTTGGGGCTGACCTCCAGCTCGACAGACAACGACCGCGCATTGGGAAAACGCCCTGCCGCAAGCAACCCGTGCAGCTTCATCATGCGTTCCATCGGCGGGCGCGATTGCGGCAGGCCCTCGGACGGTCCGGGAGCGATGGACCGGCCGCCTTGCTTGCTTCGGGTGGGCATGGCAAATCAGCGGCGGAGGCACGCGAGGGTCGTGAACACGAAGACGGCGAAGCCGTAGGCTATCATGCCCACGCCGACGCCGAAGCTGACGACATGGGGCGGTCCAAGCCCGGCCAAGGCACCCCCAAGGGCCCCGGCCAGCAGGGACTCACCCCAATGGCAGCCAAGGAACAAGATGCGCGGCGCGGCGTGCATCCAGCCCCCAAACCACTCCCGATACGCCTCCTCGCCCATCATCCTCATGATCCATGCCATGTGCAGGTTGCGCGCGGCCACCATGCAACTGGTCGTGGCAAGGGAGACGGCCAGCATGGGCCAACAGGCCACGACGGGGGCCACCAGCACGTTCAGCAGGATGCCCCGGCGCCATCCCAGCCACTTGGCGACGGGATTTCCCTCGTTGCGCAGCCCCGGCGTCCCCAACCACGTGGATGTCATGTCGGCAAGACGGCCCATCCCCACCGCCGCAAGGCTCCACGTCCACGCGACGTCGCCCGGCCTCACCCAATCCTCCAGCGCCGGAAACGTCGCGTTCATGCCCTACTTCCTGCCGTAGATTTCCTCGGGGGACAGGAGCCTTGGCTCGGTCTCCGCCCATGCCTTGTCGTCCTTGCCCAGCGACCGGAAGAAGCACGACCGAAAGCCCTCATGACATGCAGGGCCCACGGGCTCCACCTGCACCAGAAGGGTGTCGCCGTCGCAATCAATCGCCACGTCCTTGACCACCTGCACATGGCCGCTGGACTCGCCCTTCATCCAGAACTTCCGGCGCGACCGGCTCCAGAACCAGGTGCGCCGCGTCTCCAGCGTCTTCTCCAGCGCGGCAGGGTTCATCCATGCCAACATCAGCACGCGGCCATCGCGTGCGTCCTGCACCACGGCCGGGACCATGCCGTCGGCGTTCCACTTGATCTTTTCGAGGTAACTCATGCGGGATGGACGGCCGGTGGCCCCGGATGCTACCGGGCCCGGCCCGGAAGGAGCGTGAACAGGACGGCCGCAAGGATGCAACCGAACGCCGCGAGATGGTTCCACTGGGGACGAACCCCGAGATAGGCCATGGCGAACCCAATGAAGACGAGGAGGGTGATGACCTCTTGGATGATCTTGAGCTGGTAAGGTTCATAGACGGCGCTGCCCCATCGGTTGGCCGGCACCATCAGGCAGTACTCAAGGAACGCCACCGCCCAGCTCGCAAGGATGGCCCGCCAGAGCGGCACGCCCTTGTCCTTCAAATGCCCGTACCATGCATAGGTCATGAAGACGTTGCTGATCACCAACAGCAACGGTGCGAGCCAGACGTTTCGGTTCATCCTGCCGCCCCCCAGTCTTCCCCTGCCTCAAGCAAGCCTCACCGGCACGCCCCGCGACGCAAGATACCCCTTCACGTCCCGGACGGTGTAGGTGCCAAAATGGAAGATGCTCGCCGCAAGGACGGCGTCGGCCTTGCCCTGCTCAAGGACCTCGGCCATGTGCGCCAGCGTCCCCGCACCCCCGCTGGCCACCACCGGCACGCCCACCGACTCGCTGACACGCCGCGTCACCTCGATGTCATATCCCTCGCGCGTGCCATCCGCGTCGATCGAGTTCAGCACGATCTCCCCAGCCCCCAACGCAACCGCACGCCGCGCCCACTCCACGGCATCCATGCCCGTCGGCTTGCGCCCGCCTGCCACGAAGACCTCCCAGCGCCCCGGGGCCGTCCGCTTGCAGTCGATCGACACCACGATGCACTGGCTGCCGTACTTCTCTGCCCCCACACGCACCAGGTCGGGATCGGCCACCGCCGCCGAGTTGATGCTCACCTTGTCCGCTCCCGCGCGCAGCATCAGCCCCATGTCCGACACCGCCCGGATACCCCCACCCACCGTCAACGGCATGAAGCACCGGTCGGCCGCACGCTCAATCACGTCCACCATCGACGCCCTCCCGTGCGCCGTGGCCGTGATGTCGAAGAAAACCATCTCGTCGGCCCCTTGGTCGTTGTACCGGACGGCAAGCTCCACGGGATCGCCCACGTTGCGGAGGCCGCCTTCCTCGGCACGGCCAAACTGGAGTCCACGGGTGACCTGTCCGTCATGGACGTCGAGACAGGGAATGATGCGGCGAGCAAGCACGGGGTCGGGATGGGAAGGGGTCGGGGTCGGGATGGGCGCAAATCCGCGGCCGAACTGCCTAGGCGGGCCCAAAACGTCCGCCGTGGTTCCGCACGGACTTGTCCGTGTAGAGGAACGCGCTGAGGGAGTTGAGTGGGTTCTTGGACTTGAACCGGTACCCTCGGGCCATGACGGCCTCGATCAATTCATGGCGCGTCAGCGGCCCCGAGCTCGTGGCCGCAAGGAAGGCCTCGCGAAGGGAGGGCTGGCCGGCGGTCGCCTTGGGCCTTGCCGCCGTCTTCGCACGCCGCCGCACGACTGGGGCCGGGCCCGCCGCGTCGGATTCAGGCGACGCGGCCTTCGTGATGCCGCTTTCGCCGGGGGACAACGCCCCCAACGCCTCGTTGATCTCCGCGAGACGCCGTTCCAGCCCGGCCTTTTCCCTTATCAACTGCTCTCGCAACGCAACAAACTGCCGCAAGGCATCCTTTTTCATCCCGGCTGACGCTACACGGCATGCCCGACCGGATGCACGCCCGGAAGCGCCATCCCAAATGGATGCGCAAGGAGCCCTTGCAGGCTCGGTCCTCGTCCCCCACGCGAGGACGCCATGAGGCGAGCGATCCCCACGCTCGGGGTCCACGGCAAGGATTCGATCCCATCCCCTTCCATGCCATGCTGGCACGCACACGGGGTTGGGCGTCATCCTCCGACCTCACGATCCCATGACGGGGAAGATGATTGCGCCGCAGATCCCCTCGCGGGGTGCAGGCCGGAATCTCGCCCTCGGCACGCCGCGTGCGGAAGACGCCGCACACACGACCGCCCCAACCCCACGGTTCCGGCCTAGGGCCCCGTCACGGGAACCACCCGGAAGAACGTGGCCTCGTCGTCGCCCAACGGCATCGGAAGCTTGAGCGTGTAGCCGCTGGCAACGACGGGGTCCCCGACGTCGGCCCATGTGATGGCAAAATCAATGACGCGGGTCGCCTGCAAGCGATAGGCCGTGCCCGGCACGGAGTCGATCTCGACGACAGGCGGCTGGCCCGGCGCCACAAGGACCCGCGCCGAGTAGGGCGCGACCGAGCCGGGAACGCCATCGCGCGGGATGGCGGCACGAACGGTGAAGTTGGCCACGTTCGTGGATTGACTGCCCACGGCGAGGTACCAGACGCCCGAGAGGTCTTGCAGGTCGTTCGTGCTCAGCAGGACCAGTTCCGGCTGCAACCCCGGCTTGGGGAAGGTGAACGTCCGGATGCCCGGCCCCGGGATCGACCCCTGCCCGACCGCAAGGTCCAGGGGCTCGTCGAGGTTGTAGAGTTCGAAGGCCACCGAGCCGGCACCCGGAGGCACGACGAACCGGAACGTGGCGGACCTCGAGGCGGACACGGCACGGTTCACGGGCTGGTCATCAAACAACGTCTCGATGTCCAATCGATCGAACGAGATGCTCGCCGCGAGCGTGTACGTCACCGGTGCAAGCTCCGCCGCATGGACGCCGATGTACCAACGGCCCGGGCCCAACGGCACGGGCTGGGAAACAATGTCGATGGAGATCGACTCCACGTTCGTGCCCGGGTTCTGCGAGGCGTAGTCGAAGACGTTCGTCCCGACGAGCGGCAACCCCTTCTTCACGTAAAGGTTCACGTTCCCGCCAAGGTCGGTGACCTGGAAGTTGGCCGTCGTCGCCTCGGGAGGCACGTCGATCGCGAAGTACTGGATGCCGCCGGCAACCGTGTTCGTCACGACCACGGGCACGTTGTTGGTCAGCAACAGGACGTCCGCCACCAGCTCGGACGCCACCACGGAATACGAGGCCGCGTTGGTGCCTCGCGTGGCCACCGAGAGGAACCATCGACCCGGCTCCAGCGGCGCGGGGGTCGAGGAACGCGTGATGGCGACGAACTCGGGGGCCGTGCCGCGGTTGGTGCTCGCGTAGGCGTAGAAGAGCGGCCTCGGCAGCACCGGCGACTTGGCGAGGAACAGGTCCACGTCGTCGGTCATGAGGGGGACCTCGAACGCCGCGGAGATGGCGTTGCTGCTGACGTCGAAGGCGTAGTAGTCGAGGTAGCCGGGCGTCGTCCCCCGCCGCTCGAACGGGATCCCGTTTGCGAGCACGACAAGCCCGATGTCGATGTCGGCCTGGATCGCGAAGGGCTGGGGCTCGGGATACGGGTTGACCAAGGTCATGTAGTAGCGCTGGCCCCTTGGCAGGATGGGCGGCGAGTTCGTCCCCACGACGAAGGGGTTCGACGGGGCGTTGACGTCCCCCGGCGCCGACCCCGTGGGTATCCCGGAGTCGCTGTACAGCAGGGGAAGATACAGGCCCGCAAAAACCGTGTTGGTGGCGGCGCGCGCCTCGAGGGGAACATCCACCCTGAAGTAGGCGCTCTCGCCCGGCGCCAGAGTTCCGGAATAGGCCACCCCATTCGTGAGGCGCACCACCGGCCGGTTGGTCTGCATGAACGTCAGGCGCAGCTCCCAGCTGTCGAGCACCCCCGCCACCCGGCCGCGGTCGTCGGACAACTCCAACGTCCACTTCCCCGTCCCGGACTTCCCAAGCACGGGCTCGAAGCTTTCCTCCGGGAGGTAGCTGAGCTCCGCCCCGAGTTGCTCAAGGACGAACGTGTCCATGACGACCCCTTGCGGGAACCCGTTGGTCGAGAGGTTGCCCGCTCCCGTGTCCATGGGGGCCACGGCAAAGTCCACCCGGCTCGTCAAGGCCCGGAACCTGAAGTCCGCGCGGATCCAGTTCGTGGTCAGGCCCACGACCTGGTCGAGCTCCCCGTTGATGAGGATGGCGGCGGACACGGGGTTCGTGGTCGCGGGATGCACCCGGAGCTGGAGCGAACCGCGGAATCGCGTCCCGGGCACGGCCGGGGTTCGGTAGGCCGCCGCCCCGTTCCCCAGCGCCAGCACCTGGGACCCGGTCTGGGCCTCGCTCGCGAGGAACGTGACCGCGACGTCGTTCGTCAGCACCGTCCAGCCATCCACGATCGTGTCCGGGGTCCGCGCGCCGGGCTGGATTCCCTCGAACGAATTGCTCCCGACGAGGATCGCGCCCGAGTTGGTCCCGAGGTACGGCGGCGACGCGAACTTGACCATTCCTTGGGACAGGTTCGTCCGGTCGCTGAACACCGCATACGTCGAGTTGGTGGACAAGTCGCTCACCTTGACCAGCGAGGGTGGAGAGGCGAGCACGACCGGCTGGTTGGACGCATCCAGGAACACCGCGCTGAGCGAGCCCGGGCCATTGCCCCACGGCGGGTCGAAGCCCACCAGCAACGCGGGCGTCGCGAGGCCGCTCTCCGGCCCCCATGCCCCGAAGACGATGCCCCGGTTGTCCGGGTACGCCTGGACCCAGCCCTCCAGCGTGAAGCCCGTGGCCGGGTCGATTGGCAAAACCGGCGTGCGCGCCTCGGCCGTCGAGCCCACGAACCGCAATCCCGTGTCCACCTGCCCGGGCACGAACTGCGAGAAGCCCAGCAGCGCGGTGTCGTTCAATCCCAGCACGTCGTTGCCGTTGTTGTCGAAAGGCCACAATGCCGCCAAACCATCCGACTGCCGGGACGGCAGCTTCCCGAAGCCCACCATGCCGTCATGGTAGATCGCCCGGACCTCGTTCGTCTCCAAGGCGCGCCGCCAGTACCCCACGTCGTCCAGGGCCGCCGCCGCGCGAGCCGTCGTGAATCGCCGCGTCGGGTCGTTGGCAAGGCTGAGCCGCAGGTTGCCGGGAAGGCGCACCGGCCCGACGTTCGTCGCGGCAACCCGTCCCCCGTTCACGTAAAGCGCGGCCGTCGTCGTCAAGGGGTCCAACGTGAGCGCCACGTGCTGGTAGTTGCTCACCACCACGCTTCCCCCGTAGCCCTTGGAGGCCGTCCTGCCGCGGTTCTCCACCACCAGCATCCGGTCGCCCTGCGGGTTCACCAAGTGGACCGACAGGTCCGAAGCCCGGTCATGGTTGAGACGCAGACCCAGCTCCACGTCCGCCACCGGCCGCGTGTCTGACACCTGGAGCTGGGACAACGTCCGCGCCGCGTCCGTCATCGCCCCGACGTCGCCCGGGCCGGACCGGATCGTCTTGCTGAATTGGTCGTCGAGGTTCTGCCGCACGGAGATGCTGTAGCAGTACTCGATGGGGGCCAAAGACTCGTTGAAGACGGCGACGAAGTAACGCCCGGGCTGCAAGGGCGGCTCGTCCCGGATTCCCAGCGTGACCAGTCCTCCCTCGGGCGGCAGCGTCACCACCTTGTCCGAGGCATCCGGGTCGGCGGCATCAGGCAGGACGTCGCGGCGGACGTGCACGACAAGCGGCCGGGCGGGCTGGATGTTCGTGATCACCACGCGAAGCTCGCTCGCACGACGCCCCACGTTGACCGGGTAGTAGTTCCCCTCCTCCGGCTGGACGACCTCGTCGCAAATCAGCTCCGCGTCCTGCTGCCCGTACCCTTGGGGCGTCGGGGTGGGACGCACGATGATCTCCATGTTGTTGACCCGACCCTCGAACCCCATGGCGTCGTCGGCCGTCTGCAAGAACCACACCCCCGGCATGTTCTCGCCCATGAAGTTGACAAGGCTGCCCGGCCCGTCCGTCCGCACCGAGCCCGGGAACGTCCGAGACCCAAGGTCGTCGTAGAACGTCGTGATGTTGGTCCCGTACTGGAACCCGATGGTGTCCCCGCCGCGCGTGCGGATGTTGCCGTGATTGTTGAGCACCGCGCTGAGGCGGTTGTACACGAGCGTGCCGATCAAGTCCGGGAAGTTGCCATGGCTCAGGGTTTGCTCGACCCACACCCGCTGGATCTGCCCCACGCCAATCCCGATCGCCATCGTGAGGCCCACGCCCGGGTTGTCCGGCGACCCGTCCGGGATCGGCTGGATCAAGGGGATGCCGAAGAACCCGAGGTTGCCGTCGGGCCGCAGCGATCCAAAGGGCCGGTCGGAGGAGACGGTGACAAAGCCATAGGTGCCCGCCTTCTGGTCCTCGGACTTCACGCCCACGTAGTACACCTCGCCCGTCACGGGCGCGTTGGTCAGCACCACGAACTCCTGCCCGCCGCGCTGCGTGGACTTCCATGCCGACGCGATCGCCACCTGCGCAAGGTTCGTCAGGCGGGGGTCGCGCGACACGTACAGGTCGATGTCCGGTTCCTCGATGCGCGGGCTGGAAAGGTTCTGCGGGAAGAAGGTGACGAAGGCGACGTTGGACCCGTTGGTGAGCGTGCCGCCGAAGCTCGCCTTGCCCGGGGTGTTGGTGAAGACGTAGAAGCGCCACTGGTTGGTGGAGCCGTTGGTCGTGCCCACCAGCGGCGAGTTGGCGCCCACCCGCTCCCGGAGCAACGGGTAGCTGTTGGTCAGGACACGCGTCGGCGGGCGCGCGTACGAGACCGTCGCGGTGCTGTTCGTCAGCGTGACGTCCTCGACGGTCCCCACGACCCCGAGCTCCTCCGGCGCCGACGAGCGAATCACCAGCGCGGCATCCTGCACGACATGGCTGGGGTGCATCGGCGAGGCGTTCACGTTCACGCGCCGGGCATGGACCGTGATGACAAACTCGGTCGGGACCGGCGGCGGCACGACGATGCGCTCGACGTTGTTGATGAAGTCGGGGACGGCGGGCGGTTGGTTGGTCTGGATGACGGGATTTCCAAACGGGTCGCTTCCCGGGTCCGGGTTGATGGCGTTGGTGGCCGTCAGGACCCGCGAGTAGCGGCTCCCGGCCACAAGGACGTTGCCGAGGTAAAACTCGCCCTTGGCAGCATTGGTCACGACGAGGTCAAGGTCGTTGACGAGCTTGACGGCGGACGCCGGGTTCCCGGGCGGGTCCGTCCATGCCAGCGTGATCCAGACCGGAGAGTTCGTCGCCTCGGGGTTCGACAGCTTCACCTTGTAGGACCGCGACTCGCCCGTGACCAAGCCCTCGGCGTTCGTCCGACCCACGATGGGGAAGCCGATGATCTGGTCGTTCGTGCCCCCCGCGGACGACGCGGCCCCCGGGAACCCGTTGAGGGTCTTGCTCGCCGCCGTGAAGCCGCTGCGAATGGAGCGTTGCACCGACGGACGACCCCAGCCCGCGTAGTTGATCGTGGTGTTCGGCTTGGGCTGGTACGCCGCGTTGTCCACCTCCGCCGAGTTGATCAGGATCGCCTTGTACCCCGCCACCGGGATGCGGTTTTTCCGCCGGACCTCGTAGTACTCCTGGACTTGCGCAAGGAGGCCCGCCACCGCCGGGCTCGCCATCGACGTGCCCGACTCATACCGGTAGTACGGCTCCGTCTCCGACAACAACTCCTCCGTCACCGGCCCAAGGTCGTCGGCAGGGTCCATCTGGTATTCCAGCCGCCACTGCGCCGAACGCGTGGACAGGATGTAGGCGCCCGGCGCGACCACGTCCGGCTTGAACCGCCCAAACTCCCCTTCCGATCCAATTCCCACGTTGCCCCGGCTCGAGAACGACGCCACCTGGGTGTCCGAGTCGGTCTCCGCCTCGAAGACCGCGTTGGTCTCGTACGAGGGATCCTCCGGGTCGTAGCCCCGGTCCGGCAGGACCGTGAGGCCGGAGCGCACCATCACGCCGTTGGTGTCATAGACCACGGTGTTGGTCAGCATCCGACGCGACTCCAACGCGCCCACCGTCAGGACGTTCTTCGCGTTGCCCGGCGACCGGAGCGAATCGGCGCGCCCGCCCAGCCCGTTGGCGCCGCCCGCGCCCTCGTTGCCCGCCGCGAACACGTAGAGGATGGGCTGGTCGCCCGACACGTCCGGCAAGGCGTCGCGCACGGCGGAGTCATAAAGCGCCGAGATCGAGTTGTACTCGGTCGCGGAAGGATAACCCCAGCTGTTGTTCGAGATGGGCGCGTTCGTGCGGCCCGCCGCCCCGTTCAACGCAAGGTTGGTGCGCGCAAACGTCTCCTGCAGGTAGATGTCCGAAGCCACCGGCCCCACGTCGAGGTCGATGGGCAGGATGAACAGCCGCGCCGAGGGTGCCCGGCCCCCGAACTCCGCGTTCGTGGCGGCCCCCTGCGCGACGCGAACCGAGCCCGACGACGCCCCGCTTCCGCCGATCGTGCCCGCCACGTGCGTCCCGTGCCCGACCGGATCCTCAAGGTTGGCGGGCTCCGTCGAGAACACCCGCCCCGCAAGGTCCGGGTGGCTCGCGTCGATGCCCGTGTCGTTGACGTTCACCAGCACATTCGACCCCACCAAACCCTCCACGCGCTCGCGGTTCGTGAAGTCGGTTGACGACCCGAGCAGGAACCCGGCCCGATCATTCAGCAGCGCGCGTGCATGAACCTCCTCCACCAACGTGACGCCCGGGAGCCGAGCAAGGTCGGCCATCGACGTCGGCCGGACCTCCGCCGTCACCAGCTCGCCGAACGGGCCGCGTTGGCGCTCAAGGATTCGGGCGCCAAGCGCCTCCGCCGCACGGACCGCCGCGTCCCCTCCCACCACCGTCAACATCAGGCGCGAGGGCGCCGGCCTGCCCTCCAGCACGCGCCCCGCCAAGGCGGGCTCCAGCTTGAAGTAGGGCTCGTTGGGAAGGACCGCGAGCGTCTCCGGCGCCGACGCCATGGCCTCCGCCGCCTCCGGCGTGGCCTCCACCAGCAATGCATTGTTCGGGATGTACGAGATCTCGCGCGCCCCAACCGACTGCAATCGCTCGCGAAAGGCGTCCGTGATCACGCCCCGCGCCTGCACGATGTACGTGCCCGGGTTGCCGTCGGACCGCAGCTCGCCCGGAACCGCCAAGGGCTCCCCGGACGTGGTGTCCACGAACGCGTTTCGCAAAAGCAGCGCGTTGTCCCGACGCGCAAGGCTCCCAATGCCCTCAGTCGTGTTGCGCAGCCGGTACGGGAACCTTGGGTCCCGATGCGGGATGGGCTCCGACCTCGCCAACGACACGACGGTCACCCAACGCGGGCGAACGCCCGACGGGTCAGCCCCCATGGCACCCTCCATGGTTCCATCCGGTTGTCCCACGGCGGACGCCACCCCGGGCGATTCCGCGCCGGCGGCAGACGGGCGACCGACGGGCCGCCCAGGCCGGGCCATGCGGTGCACGGCAATTCCGAGGACAAGGAACAGGAGGAGGACGGGGGCGATGCGTCGGAGGAAGCGCATGGAGTGCGGAGTCTCGCGATGAAGGGTGTGGCGGGAGCCGGGCGGGTTGGCGGGGCGTTAGTTCTCGGGCGTGAGGATTCGATGGT
>CAIYFP010000539.1 GCA_903925515.1 uncultured Verrucomicrobiota bacterium | reverse complement strand
CTCCGTCGTCCGAAGCCATGCGGAGAGCTCGATCTGCTCCGCCGTGTCCGTGGGCACGCCCAGCTTCTCGTCGGTCACAAAATGTGCGATGACACGCCGGAAGATCTCCACGATCCGCGTGTTCTCAAGGCAGAACGCCTCCAGCGCATTCGGATAGGCAATGGGGGTGTAAGAACAGCATGAAGAAGCTGTATGAAGTATTCCAAGACTCTGGAGATAACTCGGCAGCCAGCTGGGATGATCCCATGTGGACTCGTCCTCCCAGGCTGCCACTGGCTGTGTACTAGAACCCGGCTTCAGCACGCCGGTCTTCGTTGTGTCAGTCCGCTTTTCCCAAACCCAGTTCATCAGGGCGAGAATCTTCTGCGGGCTGCTCGTGAAGAGAAGGCGAGCACGGTCTGCGGGTTTCACGCTAATACTTGACGGGGGGCCAAAAACAAGGTTCCTAAACATAAATCACGTCTCCTCTGGTTTGGTTCCGTCGCCATTCAGCTGATGCGGTAGCCGAAGGGTTTCTGGTCGCGAGAGACCTTTTGCAAGTATGCGTACACATCCGTTTTGGATGTGACCCAAGTCATGTCAGATATCTGCCCATCGGTTGGGACGATTGGTTTTGCGTACTCATCTGAGAGTTTGACCCCACTTATGGGGCACTTCTCAACAGTTTCTTTTTTCGCACATTCACTCATACATTTTGCTTTCGTCTCCTGTTGGTTTGTTGCGGCAGCGACTTCTCTTTGACCTGCCTCAAGCGATCGTTGTGTTTCCGGTTTTGAACGGGGATATGGCATGGCCGAGGCGTTGCATGATGGCGCGGTGGGAGGCGACGAGCTGGTCTGATTTCTCGGGGGAGGTTGCGAATCGATAGCCGACAAGGGCAATGAGGCGGAGGGATTCCTTGGCGATCCAATGTGGGGACGTGGCGAGCGTCGGGCCTGCTTCATGTTCGAGGCTAAGGAGCTGGTTGGGGGAGACGCGGTCGGGGTCGATACGTTCGGCGAGGGACTTGCTTCCGAAGCAGCGCATGGGGGTCAACAAGGTGAGGTCCACGATGCGTGGGACCTGATGCTCAAGTTGTGCGAGGAGGGGTTGGAGGCCTTGTGGAGCGGATCGCAAGGGATAGCGGGCCCTCCATGCGTATTCGAGCTCGTCCCAGATGCCGCGTCCATAGAAGCGCCTTGCCATGGCGAAGCCGAGGAGCACCCGGATGTAGCTGATGGGATGGACGCCGTCCGGGTTGAAGAGGAAGGTTTGTGCGGGACTGCCGCCGACGACGTCCGACAGCGCGGCTACTGCGGCGAAGCCGACGTTGGCGAAGCCGTAGGCATCGGCGGCAATCTCGGAGGCCCATTGAGCCCACAGATTGGCGCATCTGGGGTCCACGTCGTGGAGGTTGGACAGGAGAAGCCGCGCGAGTTCCTCGTTCCACCCAAGGATGGCGGCGACTTGGTGGCCGGTCTCGTGGATGATGGCGGTGGGGCGTTCTTGGTTGTGGTAGGTGACGCTGACTGCGGCGACCGGGCTGGTAGTAAAGCCATCCCAGAGCCTGAGGCCGGCGCGAAGGATGGATGCCCCGAGGCCCTTGTTGAGGTACACGAGCACGGGGGGGATAGGCTTGTTCAGCGGCTCGAGCGTGGGCCGCATGCTAACGCCGGCGATGTAGTCCATGGCGCGAAGCCGGGCACCAACCTCCGGGTTGGTTCGGGAGCTGATGGCGTCGCCGTAGAAGTGCACGGTGGTCTCGACGCGTGCGAACTGGGCGCGGAAGTGGACGATGCCGTCGGCGACACGGTCGAGGTCGGCAAGGGAGCGTGCAGCGACAAACTGGGCGCGCACGACATCGAAGACCTTGAGGAGGTGCTCGCAGGTTGCGTTCAGGCTCTCGCGAAGTCGTGCGCCGACGTACTGTTCCAAGGCGGCCCAGGCCTCCGGGGAAGCGATGAGATCGTGGCGGCGGAGGGTATGGGCGGCGGTGTGCCAATGGTTCAATTGGCGCTCCGTTTGCAGCCTAAAGAACTTGAATTCCCGGTCCATGGGGGTGGCCATCAAATGCGGCCGGGATGGATGGAGATCGAGGGCATCGGCAAGGCCGTGACTGGAAGGGCTGCGGTGTGAATCCGGTCGCGGAGGAATCCCATCGCGGCGGAAGCGACGCTGCCTTGGCGGGCTTGGCCGATGCGTCGCAGGACGTCGATGCCTGAGAATGCCACGACGACGGTGACGCCATGGGCGGGGTTTTCGGTGGCGGCGATGAACTCGCTGGACTTGTTGGCGAGATAGCGCGCGAGGGCTGTCCAGAGCAGGTCCACAAGCTTCTTGCCGAGGTGAAGCAAAAGGTCCTCGATGATTTTCCTCGCCGCCGCGGCGACAGCGGTGCCCAAGGCGGCCGGGATGAAGTAGTCGGTCCTGGAGAGTTCGGCGAGGTGTTCACGGAGCACTTCGAGTTCGCCCTCGACGCGCACGCCGACCCGGAGCTGTCCATTGGCGAGGGCTGACAAGCCTCCCATGGCTCGCCGAAGGATTTGGATGGGCGTGGCGATGTCGCGTCGGCGGAGGTACTTGGCGATTTCCTGGGCGGTGGACTCGGAGAGGCGGAGCTTGGTGGTGATGGCACCGCGAGCGAGGTTGATGACGATGCCAACGTCGTTGATCGCGGGGAGGATTGCCGTTTGGGAATTCGGGGTCTGGGATGGTGCGGGCGGCAGATGCCTTCCGGGGAGCTCGATGAAGTAGAACCTTTGGCCATGGGTGACCATGTAAGGGCCGCGAAGGAAGGCGGGGTGGGCGCCGCGACCGAGGCCGGCCATGCCTTTGGGGAGGAGTTCCGCGGCGACCTCCGGCGTGAGAGGCATGAACCTGCTCCATGCGCTCCAGCGATGGCTTCCGAGCCCGTGGACGGCGCGCTCAAGTCGGCTGATGTCCATGAGCCTTGAGCCGAGGGTGAGCTCATAGACGTGAATGTTGGCCTTGATGGGCTTGGATATGTCCACGCCGGTGGTGGCATGGAGCATGTCGGCGACGGAGGCTCCGCCGAACGTCAGGGAGCGCCGCAAGGCGCCGGGATCGAGGGTGACCTCGAAGACGCGGCTGAACTTCTTGTAGTATTTGCGGCGAGTGCCCGAGGGCTTGAGCATCCATGAGCCTCCGGCTGGATCCTCGTTCTCGCGGAGCTCGGCCCGGATGGTTTCGGGAGGGAAGTTCGCGGCGGCCGCGTTTTCAAATGCCTCGAGGGCCAAGGCTTGGACGAGCTCAGGTTGCTCGAGGGTTTCGGGAGATTGCTGGGCCAGCGACAGGACGGTTTCCTGGAGAGTTTG
>CAIYFP010000538.1 GCA_903925515.1 uncultured Verrucomicrobiota bacterium | reverse complement strand
GCGAGTTCACGAACGCGACGACGACGCAGTTCATGGATCCCGCGAGGAGGGACTGGGCGCGCGGATTGCTTCGGGACCTTGGGTTGCCGACCCATGCGTTGGCGGCCCCGAGCGCGTCGGGGACGCGGCTGGGGCCGTTGCGCCGCGAGATTGGGGAGGACACGGGGCTTGGCGCGGTGCCGGTGGTGCTGCCGGCGACGCACGACACGGCGTCGGCGGTGGTGGGCGTGCCGACATCGGGCACGGGGAGGGCGGGCTGGGGCTACATCAGCTCGGGGACGTGGTCGTTGGTGGGGATCGAGACGGGGGCGCCCGTGATGGGGGAGGCTGCACTCGCGGCCAACGTGACCAACGAAGGCGGCCATGCGGGGACATGGCGCGTGTTGAAGAACGTGATGGGGTTGTGGCTGGTGCAACGATGCCGGGCAGCCCTTGGGGCGGGCGGCGAGGGGCCGTCCTACGAGTCCATGGTCGAGTCGGCGCGGGCGGCGATGCCATGGCGAAGCCTTGTGGACCCGGACGACGCGGGGTTCCTGATGCCGGACGACATGGCGACGGCGTTGCGTGGAGCGTGCGCGAGGACGGGCCAGCCTGTGCCGGGGACGGCGGGGGAGTTGGTCCGGTGTTGCCTTGAGAGCCTTGCGTTGAAGTACGCGCGGACGGTCCGGGTGCTGGAGGCGTTGTCGGGGGAACGGATCGAGGTCTTGCACGTGGTGGGTGGCGGGTCTCGTAACGGGTTGCTCAACCAGTTGACGGCGGACGCGACGGGTTGCCGGGTGGTGGCTGGGCCCGTGGAGGCCACGGTGCTGGGGAACATCCTCGTGCAGATGGAGGCCGACGGGCAGGTGGCGGGCATGGCCGGGATGCGCGGGGTTGGGGCGACGGTGGAGGCCTTGCGTGAGCACGAGCCCGGGACGTCCGGGCGGGAGGCCGCGATGGAGGCCATGGAACGGTGGGAGCGGATGTTTGGGGCCCATGGAGGCGCGCGATGATCCGGAAGGCGTTCGTGATGTCGGTGAACGAGGGGATGGAGGCGGAGTACGCGCGGCGGCACCAGCCGATCTGGCCGGAGCTGGAGCGGGTGCTGAGGGAGCATGGCGTGCGGACGTATTCGATCTTCCTGCACCCGGGGACGCGGCAGTTGTTCGGGGTGGCGGAGGTGGAGTCGGAGGAGAAGTGGGCGGCGATTGCAGAGACGGACGTTTGCCGGCGTTGGTGGGCGTCCATGCGGGCCTTGATGCCCACGAACGCGGACGACAGCCCGGTGAGCGAGGTGCTGGAGGAGGTCTTCCGGATGGATTGAGGGGTGGGGCGAGGGTGTTGGGACGTGCGGTCACGTGCCGCGCGCGACGGTCCAGACGACGACCTCGGAGGCGCCGGCGCGGCGGAGGATGGAAGCGACGGCGTCGGTGGTGGCGCCGGTGGTGAGGACGTCATCGACGATGATCCAGCGGGTGCCGTCGAGGTGGAGCGGGCGCGAAGGGGAGAAGGCGCGGCGAACGTTGGCGGCGCGTTCCTTGCGCGAGAGATGGGTTTGGGAGTCGGTGGGAAGGGTTCTTTGGACGAGGTCGGCATGGACCGGGAGGGAGAGCGGCGCGGCGAGGATGCGGGCGAGGCGTTCGGCTTGGTTGAACTCGCGTTCGCGTTGCCGGACAGGGTGGAGCGGGACGGGGACGATGCCGGTCCATGGGGAGGATGCGATGTCCGGGAGGGCCGTGGGGAGCCAGATGTCGGAGAGGAAGGGCTCGAGCCAGAGGGCGCGCTGATACTTGTAGAGGTGGATGGCGCGGCGTGCGGGGCCAACGGCCTCGACGGCGGAGCGGGCGCGTGAGAAGGCGAGGGGGACGTCCTTGCAGTTGGGGCAGTCAAAGGGGTGGGTGATGGCGCCTTGGAAGGGGAGGCCGCAGCGGGAGCAGGAGGGGCCGGCGATGGGCTGGACACGGAGGCGACAGGCGTTGCAGACAAAGCCATGGGCCGGGGCGGCGTGTTGTTGGCGGCAGAGCTGGCAACGTTCGGGGAAGACGAGCGCGAGGGCGGCGGCACCGGCGGCCTTGAGGAGAGGGAGGGTCGTCATGTGGCGGCGGCCATGGGGGGCCGACGCGCGAGACGATGGACGACGAGGAGCTGGATGGCGAGGGCGAGGGAGGCGGCGTAGCCGTCGAAGACCTTGTGGGAGCCCCAGAGCGTGGGGCTGGAGGAGGCGGCGAAGGCAACGAAAGCGGACTGGCCCTTGATGGTGAGCACCCAGCCGGCATGGATGCCAATGGGGAGGGCGAGACTGCCGGAGCGTTCGCGGGCAAGGGCGAGGGTCCAGCCGGCGACGAAGAGGTTCAGGAGGCCGGGAACGAGCGCGTGGATGTCGAGGAATCCCCGCAGCATCTGGCCGAGAGTCCAGAGGCCTGTGGCGGCGTTGACGTCGGGGGGCGCGGGCGGTCGGTCGAAGAAGTGGACGAGCGCGTAGAGGAGGGAGGTGATGGTGGCGGTCACGGGGAACGAAAGGGAACGGCGGAGGGCGCCATGGATGATGCCGCGGAAGAGCCATTCCTCGACGGTTGCAACGGCGGCTGCGGTGGCGAGGGAGGAAAGGACGCGCCGGGCGACCGGGGCGAGATCAAGGACAGAATGGAGCACGGCGGCCTTGGAGAGCGCGGCCGCGAGCAGGATGGAGCCCAGCGCGGCGATTCCCATCCCGGCACCGATGGCGAGCGGCCGGGGCCACGTGCCGACCCATCCATGGTGTTGGCTTGGACCGGGGCTCAGGGTCCGGCAGAGGGGCCAAAGACCGGCAAGCGCCGTGGCGAGCAGGCAGCGGTTGACGAAACGGTGGAAGGGTTGCTGGGCGAGGGGTTGAAGTACCGGCCCGTGCGCAGCTGCCCACTGCACCCCCTTCCATGCCCATGGTGCGAGCAGGGCGCCGCCGAGGAACACGGCGAGGACGTAGAGCAGCAGAAGGCGCAACGGGCGCATGTAGGGGCAGCCTAGGCAGGCCATGGAGCGCGTTTGAAGCGGATACGGGCATCGGTATCTCCCGGGTCCCAGCCATGTGTGGCATGGGTGGACCTTGCGGGTGACGTCACGTGTTCGTCATGGGGGCGCCGGTTTTCGGCCTTTGGATGGGCGAGGTCGTGCCATGGGTTCGTTGCCGGGTCGTTGGTGGAGGGACGGGGTCACGGCGGGCTATGGAAGGCGGTGGCCAAAAGCGGCCATGTGCGAGCGCAAAGGGGATCTGTGGATATGAGTGCCGAGAATGGGATGAGTCATCGAGCAGACGGCGGGTGCTGGCAGTCGTGGCGACTGGCAGGATGCGTCGTTGGGTGGATTGCCGACGTGTTGTATTGGGCTGGGATCGGATGGATCGCATGGATGGCGTTGGGCGTCATGGCGGGCCCGCCCCCTCCTCATGGGATCGCGGCAGCCAACCTTCGCGTGGTCCAGAACGACACTGGCAACACCCCGGATTCCGTTTCCGTGAGTTCGACGCTTTCAGTGAATGACCTGCGGGTG
>CAIYFP010000537.1 GCA_903925515.1 uncultured Verrucomicrobiota bacterium | reverse complement strand
GAACCGCATGGGCAAGGGCCTGCCGCACGGCGACCTTGTGGGCCCGGGCATCCTCCTGATGGCGGCGTTGCAAGGGCAGGAGGTCGCCCCGCTGAGGGATGCGTTGCGCGCCTGCCACATCCCGTTGCGGAACATTCCCGATGCCGTGGTGCGCGAGACGTTGGCCGGGCTCCCGGCGTATTCGACGCGTCATGGGCTTGCCCACGGCATCGCCCATGAACTCACGCAAGCGAGGGCGGACGACCTCGACCTCGAAGCCGTCCTTGGCCCGCGTTGATCCACCTGCCGTACGTCTTGACGCCATGCCGGCGCATCAGGCGCGCCGGGCGGCGACGCGGTGCCGGACCCATTGGACGGCGCCATAGACGAGAAGCCATGGGACGAGCCACACCAGCGCAAGGGCCCAGCCGAGGAACAACGCGCCCACGTGGCCGGCCCCGCTGACGGGTGAATCGTTGACCAACGCGCTGGCAAGGGCCAATCCCCAGCCCAGCCCGAGGGTCGTCGTGAACACCGCCCACCATGGCATCCGGCGCGGGCGTGCGAACCGAACCGCCAGCACGGCCAAAGGCAGGACCGCAAACAAGGCGAGGCAGACGGCGGAAACCGCTGCGTTGATGGAAGCCAACCCGGAACTCATGACGCAAACCCTGCATTCACAACCCCGCGAGGCGAAGCCTGGAGGTGATCGCTTGGTTGCCCGCGCGGGCAGCCCTTCGACGCCGGGTCCCCGTCTCGCCCGGCACCGTCAAACAAACCTCAAAACGGCCGGGGAGGATCACTCAAACCCACGGGTGGAGCCAAAGGCTTGGCCCATGCTGCAGGCCGCGTGCCCCATGCGCGTTAACCTGGGAGAGGCACCCCAACCACACCGTGTTGCGTCCATGGCCCGTGGCTTTGCGGCACAGGTTTTCGCGCGAGTCGTGCGGGGTTGGCCAGCTCCCGGCGGGCTGGGGATCCTCGGCCGCCCGCGCATGCATGACCGGGTTGCGGTGGTACCCCAGCAGCTCCAACGCTGGGTCGATCCGCTTCCCTCGATGCAATCGACCCGCCCCTTGGTGGCGTCGCCGCCCCTTCGCCAGCACCTCCCGTCGAGTTCCCGAGCCCATGGAATTGTCCATTCCGGCCATCGTAACAGGACTTCTGGCGGAACGAGTGTCCCAGACGCCTCGTCCCCCACCCGCGCTGGAAACAAACACTTTGGCGCAAATCGGGCGCCATGATGCCAAGACTCGTCGCGCCTTGCGGCTCCACATGGGGCGTCCCGCCGTGCAGCATCGGGCCCATGAATCCCTACTCACGTCCGGGAGCGACCGGCTTCGCTCGCCACATCGTCGCCATGATGATCGCGTCGGGCATCGCATGGCATGTCGGCGCGCAAACCCATTCCATGAGGCATTCGCCACCCCTCGCCTACGGGGCACCGGCCAAGGCCGGCATGTCGGTGGAACGTCTCCGGCGGATTGACCGCATGTGCGAGGAGGCGGTGCGCGAGGGGCAGGTGCCCGGGGTGGTCGCGTTGGTCGCCCGAAACGGCCGCATCGTCCATCACAAGGCCTTCGGGATGGCGGACAACGAGTCCGGTCGGGCCCTCGGGCGCGACGACGTCTTCCGCATCGCGTCGCAGTCCAAGGCGATCACGGCGACGGCGGTGATGATGCTATGGGAGGAGGGGTTGTTCCGTCTGGACGACCCGGTGTCGCGTTGGATCCCCGAGTTCAGGAACCCCCAGGTGCTCAAGACGTACGACGAGGCCACGGGCAACTGGACGGGCGAGCCCGCGCGGCGCGAGATCACGATCCGCGACCTCCTCACCCACACCTCGGGGATCGGATATGGGGTGATCGACGGCGACGCGCGTTTCCGGAAGATGTACGCGAAGGCGGGCGTGACCGACCTGTTCACCACCGAGGCCGTCACGATCGGCGAGAGCGTCCGGCGCCTTGCCAAGCTCCCGCTCCATCATCATCCCGGGGAGAAGTACACCTACGGCGAGGGCCTCGACGTCCTCGGTCGCTTCATCGAGGTGGTCTCGGGCCAGTCGTTCGACGTGTTCCTTCGCACGCGGTTGTTCGACCCGTTGGGCATGAAGGACACCGGGTTTTACCTGCCGCCGGAGAAGGCAGGCCGACTTGTTCCCGTGCAAAAGCCGGAGAATGGGAAGTGGGTGCGTTACCCCGTCACGTTCTACGACCCCGAGTACCCGGTGAAGGGTGCCAAGTCGTTCTTCTCGGGCGGCGCCGGCCTTTGCAGCACGGCGCGGGACTACGCCACGTTCCTCCAGATGTACCTCAACGGCGGCGAGCTCAACGGCGTCCGCATCCTCAGCCGCACGACCATCGATGTGATCATGGCCGAGCAGGTCGCGCCGGGGCTCTGGGGCGGGGACCAAAGGCATTACGGCCTCGCCTTCGGCGTCCTGGACTCCAAGGGAGCCGCCCGCGGCGGCGAGGGCAGCGCGGGCACGTTCGACTGGGGCGGCTACTTCAACACCCAGTACTTCGCGGACCCCAAGGAGAAGACGATCGGCATCCTGATGAAGCAGACCCAAGGGGGGAATGACTCCACCGCATGGAAGTTTCGGCTGCTGGTCGGGCAGGCGATCGATGACTGACCCCCGCGCCCCCGGGCCAGCCCCCGAAACCCCGGCTTGACGCCCATGGGCGTCTTGAGCAGTTGGGAGGGCAACAGGGACACATGCCATGGCATCCATGCACGAGATCGAGTACGAGGTTCACGGTGACGACATGCAATTCGTCGAGGTCATCCTCGACCCGTCCGAGGGCGTCGTCGCCGAGGCGGGCGGCATGATGTACATGGAGGACGGCGTCGAGATGGAGACCGTCTTTGGCGACGGTTCGCAGCAGAGCTCTGGCCTGTTCGGCATGCTGGCAGGCGGGGTGAAGCGGCTCCTCACCGGCGAGGGGTTGTTCATGACGGTCTTCCACAACCGTTCCCCGCGCCGCGTCAAGGTGGCCTTCGGCGCGCCCTATCCCGGCAAGATCATCGCCATCCAACTTTCGCAGGTCGGGGGCGAGGTGATCGCGCAGAAGGATTCCTTCCTGTGCGCCGCCAAGGGCGTTTCCGTTGGGATTGCCTTCAACCGAAAGATCGGCACCGGCCTCTTCGGGGGGGAGGGCTTCATCATGCAACGCCTGCAAGGCGATGGCTGGGCCTTCATCCATGCCGGCGGCACCCTCCTCCACCGCGACCTTGCGCCCGGCGAGGTCCTCCGCGTGGACACCGGCTGCGTCGTCGCCTTCACCCGCGGCGTGGACTTCGACATCCAGTACGTCGGCAAGATCAAGTCGGCGCTGTTCGGGGGCGAGGGCCTCTTCTTCGCCGCCCTTCGCGGCCCCGGGCGCGTCTGGCTCCAGTCCCTCCCGCTCAGCCGCCTCGCCGACCGCATCTACGCTGCCGCGCCCCAGACGGGAGGAAGCGGCGGCGGCTTGGGCCGGCTCATGGACGGGGACTAGTGTCGTGTCTCACCAATGGCTGGTGTTTCGCCGCGAGGGATTTTCGTGTCCAACGAGGAGCGAGCCACGACGTGGGACGCGAAAAGAGCCGCGGCCCTTCGGGTTGCTCCATGAATGCCCCGGGGCTTCGTTGTTCGTCCGTCACAGGCGGCTGCGGGTAGGCTCCGTCCTCACGCCTTGCCCCGGGG
>CAIYFP010000536.1 GCA_903925515.1 uncultured Verrucomicrobiota bacterium | reverse complement strand
TCGCTCAACCACCGGCTACCGGCTGCGAAACCTTCGGTTTCGAGCACGGGATCCCGTGCGGTCCGTCCTTCGGGGGGCCAAGGCATCATTCCCCTCCATGGGGATGCCCGGGTTTTTTGGAGAGGGTGAACGGATGCGGGCCTTCGGATCCATCCGTTTGCCAATCCATCCGCGTCCAAGGCCGGAACCGTGAACCGAAGAGCTTCTTGCCGGGTGGATCGGGGTGGCCACGGGCCGCTTGCCATGCCCCGGGGTTTCCGATAGCCAAGATGCCGTCAAAGCCTCCCCCGATGTCATGAAAGCACACGTCCGCCCCGCCCCTGCCCGCCCGCTCATGGGCTTCACCCTGATCGAGCTGCTCGTGGTGATCGCCATCATCGCCATCCTCGCCGGCATGCTTTTGCCCGCCTTGGCCAAGGCCAAGGAGAAGGCCGTGCGCGCGCAGTGCCAGAACAACGTGAAGCAGATCACCCTGGGCATGCACATGTACATCGGCGACTACAACGACTTCCTCCCGGAGCCGAACTGGAACGCGCCGTGGCTTCGCAAGGGATGGCTCTACGACGCCGCGTTGAACTCCCCGCCCGACCCCACGCGCGCCCCGTGGGCCACCAACCAGGTTGGCGCCTACAAGACCGGCCTGCTCTACCCCTTCATCAACAGCCCGGCCGTGTACCGTTGCCCGGCGGACCGCACCAACAAGCCCACGTTCCGTTCCCGGGCCCAGAAGATGTCGAGCTACCTCATGAACGGGTCCGTGTGCAGCTTCGGCGGCGTCTCGCCCGGCTCCCACAAGGCGTCCTCGTTCGACCCCCAGGCCATCATCTACTGGCAGGCGCTCGAGACCAACCCCGGCGACTTCAACGACGGCTCCAGCAGCCCCGCCGAGGGCATCACCAAGCTCCATTCCTTCGGCACCACCGTCGGCGTCGTCGATGGCCACATCGAGTATCTCAAGACCGTCGAGTTCTACCGCTTGGCCAACGTGCCCGGGAAGAACCGCCTGTGGTGCAATCCCAACAGCCGCGACGGGCGATAGGAAGCCTCGCCATGCACACCCCATCCACTCGCCCCGCCGCCCGGGCCTGCGCCGCCTTTCTCGCGCTCCTGCTTGCCGCCGCCGGTTGCTCCAAGCCGGACCCCGCCGCCGAGATGGAAAAGGCGGCCATGGCCCTCGAAAAGGCTCCCGCACCTCCCCCGGAGCCGGGATCGGACGCCCCCGCCGTCACGCCCTCCCAGCAACTCAAGGGCGCCATGGAGGACTACAAGGCCGGCAAGATGGAGGACGCCGTCACCCGCCTCCAGCTCCTGCGTTCCACGCCCGTGCTCACCCCCGAGCAACGCATGGCGTTGCAGGACAGCATCGCGTCTGTCATGGCCGAGATCTACGCCCTCGCCGAGAAGGGCGACAAGCGCGCCATCGCCGCCGTCGCCCAGTACGAGCGCATGCAGACCGGGCGTTGAGCCCCTTGCCCCTGCTCCGCTCCATGGTGCCGGACGACCCCGCAGGGCGAATGGGCCCAAGGGCCGCGCGAGGGCAGGAGCCGGGCCGATGGCCGGCAAGGAAGCTGCTATCGACCTCGCCATGTCGATGACGTCATGATGACTTCCGTGCGGTTCCCCCTTGCCCGAGATGCCGGGCGCGCGCCCGGGCGCGGCCATGGCTGGCGTGGCTTGATCTTCCGGGTCGCGGTGGCGGCAGGGATGGCCGGTGCAGGCGTCCTGCGCGGCGGAGTGGTGCTCAACGAGATCCATCACTCGCCCGACGTGAAGCAGGAGCCGGTGGAGTTCGTGGAGTTGCACAACACCGGCCCCGCTGCCGTGGCGCTGGCCGGCTGGTCCTTGTCGGGCGCCGTCGAGTTCCGATTCCCCACGAACGCGTCCATGGCTCCGGGGGCCTTCATGGTGGTGGCCGCAAACCCCGCCGCCCTGAACGCCAAGTTTGGCCTCACCCATGCGCTCGGACCCTGGACGGGCCGGCTGTCCGGGCAGGGCGAGACGATCGTGTTGCGAGACGCGGCGGCGGGGGAGGTGGACCGCGTGGACTACGGACTCGGGTTCCCATGGCCGACGGTGGGCGACGCGCCGGGCAACTCGATCGAGCTGATTCATCCGGCGTTGGACAACGAGCTGGGCGGCAACTGGCGGGCGTCCGTGGAGGCCGTCACGGCCGTCCCCGAGGTGGTCGCGTCCCCGGGCGCGGCCATCTGGCGCGTCTGGAAGGGCCGCTCCGAGCCGTCCACCACGACGGGCGCATGGCGGTTGCCCGGATTTGACGACGCCGGATGGGCCTCCGGGCAAGCGCCCGTGGGGTACGACCCGGACGTGCTAGGGCCGGCGATCACCGGGGGGACGCGCCTCGACGACATGCGGGGCAGCTACACCACGTTTTACCTGCGCCGTACCTTCGACGTGCCCGGGCCGGAACGGTTCGGCGCGATGCAGGCGGAGTTGCTCTACGACGACGGATTGAAGGTGTGGCTCAACGGGGAATTGCTGCACCTCGACGGCATGGACGTGAACGAGGTGCCCTTCAACGGCACCTCCACCGTGACGCGGGAGAACAGCAACTTCACCCCCGTGCCCCTCGTCATCCGGCCCGGGCTGCTCCGCGCGACAGGCAACGTCCTCGCCGTGCAGGTGGCCAACGCGAACCTCGGGAGCAGTTCCGACGCCTTCTTCGACGGGCGTTTCATCCTGCGCGGCGCCCAGACCGGCGTCGGGCCCACGCCCGGGCGCGCCAATCGTTCCCGTGCCACCAACGCCCCGCCCGCGATTCGGCAGGTCGCCCATGTGCCGTTGCAGCCGCGGCCCGGCGTTCCCGTCGTGGTCTCGGCGCGCGTCACCGACCCCGAGGGCGTCGCGTCCGTCACGCTCGAGCACCAGGTCGTGTTGCCGGGCCAATACATCCGTTTCGACTCGCCCGCCTACGCCGCCAACTGGGTCGCCACGCCCATGAACGACTCGGGCATCGCGCCCGACGCCGTCGCGAACGACGGCAACTGGACCGGCCTCGTTCCGGCGTCTGCGCAAGCCCATCGCAACCTCGTGCGGTACCGGGTCGTGGCCCGCGACCGGACCGGATTCGAGGTTCGCGTGCCCTATCCCGACGACGCCGGGCGAAACTTCGCGTACTTCGCGTACGGCGGCGTCCCGGCATGGAGCGGGGCGGTCCGCCCGGGCGCGGCGGGCGCGGTGGGCGTGCCGTTCACCGTGGGCACAAACGAGATGAATCGCCTGCCCGTGTACCACCTCCTTGCCCTTCGCAAGGACGTCGAGGACAGCACATGGAACGACCGCTCCCGCGGCGACGAGTACTTCTGGACTGGCACGCTGGTCCATGATGGCACGGTGTACGACCATGTCCGGTTCAGGCCGCGCGGCGGCGTCTGGCGATACGCGATGGGGAAGAACATGTGGAAGTTCGACTTCAACCGGGGGCGCGACCTGGAGGCACGCGACAACTGGGGCCGGAAGATGCCCACCGGCTGGACCAAGCTGAACCTCGGCGCCTCGATCCAGCAGGGCGACTACCTCCACCGCGGCGAGCATGGCATGTTCGAGGGCGTCGGGTTCAGGCTCTTCGCCATGATGGGCGTCCCCGCGCCCGACACGGCCTACGTGCAGTTCCGGGTGATCGACGACGCGGCGGAGTCCGTGCCCACGAACCAATACGCGGGCGACTTCTGGGGCGTGTACCTTGCCGTGGAGCAGCCCGACTCGCGGTTCCTCGACGCCAAGGGACTGCCCGACGGCAACCTGTACAAGATGGAGGGCGGGTTCGGGGACGCGAACAACGTGGGCCCGGAGGGCCCGACGGACTCGTCGGACCTGTCCGCATTCCTCTCCAGCCAGGCGACGACTCCGCGCCCTGCCGAGGCATGGTGGCGGGCCAACTTCAGCCTCCAGCCCTACTTCGCCTACCAGTGCGTCGTCCAGGCCATCCACCACTACGACATCGCCGACGGCAAGAACTACTACTACTACCGCAACCCCCTCGATGGCCGATGGATGGTCGTGCCGTGGGACTTGGACCTCACGTGGTCCGACAACATGTACCGCGCCGGGCAGACGGGCGGCGACGAGCCGTTCAAGGCGCGCGTGCTCAACAACTTCTCCACCACCGCGCCGCACTACCCCGCCATCTCCCGCGAGTTCCGGAACCGCGTCCGCGAGTTCCGCACGTTGCTTTGGAACACGGACGAGGCCCACCGGCTGATCGACGAGCACGCGGGCCTGTTGCGTGGGACCAACGCGTTCAGCCTGATCGACGCCGACCGCGCCCAGTGGGACTACAACCCGCTCATGATCAACGGGGCCGTCGTCAACACCTCCAAGGCCGGCCATGGCCGCTTCTACCAGTCCGGCGTCGGCACCAAGGACTTCCCCGGCATGGTCCTCAAGATGAAGCAGTACGTCACCTACCGCGCCTCCAACCCCGTCTTCTCCCTCGACACCATGGCGTCCGAGCCCGGCAAGCCCGCCACGCCGTCCCTCGCCTACGAGGGCACTTCCGCCTATCCCGCCAACAACCTCGCGTTCCGAGTCGGACCCTACTCCGGCTCCCGCCCGCAGGCCGCCGTCCAGTGGCGCGTCGGCGAAGTCTCGCGCCCCAGCCATCCCGCGTACGACCCGGCCCGGCCGCAACCGTACGAGATCGACCCCGTCGTCGTGTCCGGGCTCCTTCCGCCCGACACGCGGCGCTGGTCGCCCCCGCCGGGCGCGTTGCGCGTCGGCCGGCTCTACCGGGCGCGCGCGCAGTTCCTCGACGCCGACGGCGCCGCGAGCGCGTGGTCCGAGGCCGTGGAGTTCACCGCGGGCGAGCCCGACCATGGCGGCGCGGCATGGTCGGACCTCGACGTTTCCGAGCTGATGTTCGACCCGGCGCCGGACGGCTTCGAGTTCCTTGAGTTGGCCAACCGCAACCCGGGCCAGTCACTCGGCCTGTCCGGCGCGCGGTTCGTCAACGGGATTGACTTCGCGTTCGGGCCCGACATGCGCTTGTCGCCGGGGGAACACGTGCTGCTCGTCCGCACCACGAACGTGCCCGCGTTCCGGGCATTCCATTCCCTTCCAGACACGGTCCGGATCCTGGGCTCGTACGGGGGCGGGCTGGCGAACGAGGGCGAGACCGTGGCGCTCCGCGCGGCGGCCGGATCCTCGCAGGAACTGCGGTTCACGTATGGCGTGGGCGGCCTTTGGCCCGCCGGCGTCAACGGAACAGGCCGTTCCCTCGTGCCCCTCGTTGGTGGCCCTGCCGACCTCTCCCTGCCCACCCACTGGCGCGCGAGCACGCTCGTCAACGGATCCCCGGGCCG
>CAIYFP010000535.1 GCA_903925515.1 uncultured Verrucomicrobiota bacterium | reverse complement strand
TTCATTGGTAGACGCAAAGACGCGAAGAATACGGCCTCATGGATGCCCATGCCGAGGTTCATGCCCATCCGCTACGATCGCGTGTTGGCACGCAGCCTGACGCAACTCGCCCGCTTGCGGTTCGCGAGCGTCCCACCTCCTTACGCGTGGATTTGGGAACGCCATGCAAATGCCCCCGGCCGCCCCCTGAAACCTCGCGTCCATGGTCGTGCTGGGCGGCATGGCCCAGCTTACAACGCCCATGATGGCCCCAACCATCCACGGCGCGCCCCCATGAAGCAGGACCCGGGCAACTTGCTCTCGCCTTGGGTGCTCGTCGCACAAGAGGATGGTGACTCGCAGGCGCCGCCTCAGCCAAGGCCATCCACCACCTTGGCGACGGCCCCAAGGTGCGGCCCACCACGACGGCCGCAGGATCGTTGCACCGAACACACCGGCCGGGCCAAACGGCCCCGGGTTCTACCACGCGCGTCGCGCCATCCGCCCACAACCCACTGGCATTCCCCCCAAGAACCATTCCCTGCTGCATCCGGGCCAACCTCGGGGCCTTGCAATCCGCGCAAACCCACCCGCCCGCCAACTCAATGAAGTCATCCCGGCCCCGTGCCCGGCCGCACTCGGCGCATTTCCGCCGGCCCGATCCCGGCTCCCCATCCATCCCCGCCTTCACCCCGGTCGCCCCTTCATGCCTTGCCTCCTCCATGCCATGCGGGCAACGACGCGAGAAACGCCTCGCTCGCCCCATGAAAACGCCCCCCATCCTTCGTGATTCGTCGAGGACTGAGGACCATCCACCACAGATGACCGCATGCGAGGGCAGCAAGGAACGACACAACCCCAACGAAGGACACCGCCATGGCCAACCCGCCGCGTTGTGACGCAACCACGGGAATCGCGAAAACACTTGCAAACATCCATGCCATGCACCCCAGCACGCGCCATCGCCTCCGGCGTTGATGCGCCCCGCACAGCGGCACCTCAAGGCTCATCTGCCTCTGCAAAAACAACACCGCGATGAAGGCAAACACGAGGCCGGGCAGGAGCAAGAGGTTTACCCACGGCGGATACCAGACGAACTTCCTGCGCATCGCCCCCGTGGCCGGTCCGTTGCAACACACGCATCGACGCGGCAATTCACCGTCCCCCAACACCACGAGGAGCTTGCCGTCCGCGTACGCGCTGCATGCGCCTTCCACGGGCGCGCCCTCCCGGATTCTCTGGAGCCGCACGGGCTTGCACCCCGCGCAGACCGTGCTCCCCATCAGTTCCACCATGTCCTCCGCCGCGAACGACCGACCGCACTCGACGCATGCCCGCCCTCGCCCGGCCCCACCACCGCCGCCCCCATCCCCCATGGCCTCCATGCTCCCCATCCCCGCCACTTCACCCATCGGCCTCCAATCCGCCATTCCCTCGCGCCAGACCGGCGTCCGGTCCGAAACCGCCCCCTCCATGAACTTTTGTCGAAGCTGCGGCTCCGAAACCGGCCCCATGCGTTGCCCGTCCTTGACGTAGAACCAGCTCATGTCGCGTCCCCAAGGATGACCACCCCCAACCCACGCATGGCAAGGGCTTGCTCCATGCCACCTGCCATTCAGGCACAAGCCTTCAGTCAAGGAACGAAGGGCTCCCCAAATGCCCGCGTCAGAATCTCTCAAGTGAAGGGCTCTCGTCTCGCGCGGCGCTGCCAAGGGGTGGATCCATCGGCTTCCCCTCTCGTCTTCGCGTCTGCGCGTCTCCCAAGGAAACCGCCGGTTGGCCGACCGGCCAGGTTTCACTGGCCCAATCAACCAAGGCCCGCCTTGGCCCTGATCTTCGCGTGAGTCAAGAAACCAAGCTCCCCATGCGCTGAACCCGTGACGCATGCAGCGGGGTTTTCCTCACGCGAGGACGCGAAGACGCGAAGAAGGCGGTCTCAGGGATGCCCATCCACTACGACCGCGTGTTGGCACGAAGCCCGCCGCAACTCGCCCACTTGCGGATCGCGAGCTTCTCACCTCCTTGCGCAAGGATTTGGGGACCCCCAACCACGCCGCATTCCGTCGATGGCCCGTGGCCCCTTGGTGAAGGTTTTCGTGGCCATGGCATCCTGCCGCCGAGCCACGCCGGGCAAGCGGCTGGAAGCCGCTTCCACTTTCACAAGGCCTCCATGGAGGGTGGCAGCGGCGTCCCGCCGCTGGACGTATCCCAGCCTGAGCCGAGACGGCCCTGCCATGGTGCCGCCCGGCAAACGCTCCCGCCGGCCATGCGGACCGGACCACTTGGGTCTCATCCAGTGGGTGATGTCCGCGCTTCATCCCGAAGGACCAACCCGTCCTGACCTTGTGGCCTTTTCCCTTCCATGAAGCGTTCTCCGCGTTCGCGGCCTTGCGTGAAACCGCCTTCCCGTCCCGTTGCCACATGCCGCGGCCCGCCCGCTTCCTTGCGTGACCAAATTGGTCCTTGCTCGGCCTCCGCGACGCCGGGGATACAAGACCCGTGGAACAAGCGTCCCTTCATCGCATCCATGGCATGACCGCCCGGGGGCATGGGCCCGCCATCCTTCCATCCCTCGTCGTGTCCTGCCTTGGCATGTTTTGGGGTCTCCTTGCGAGTCCCCGAGACGCCATGGCCGCCGCGCCGGAGCCGGGCCATGCGGCGGCGGTGCGGTCCATCAACGCCTTCGGGATCGACCTCCATCGCGCGCTCGTCGCGGGCGGTGCCCGAAGCAATCTCCTTGCCTCGCCCTTCTCCATCGTGGGCTCGCTCGCCATGACCCACGCCGGGGCGGAAGGGCCAACCCTTGCGGAGGTCTCGCGCGTCCTGCATCTGCCGGGGCCGCAACGTCCCGCCCAGGAATCCTTCCGGCACCTCGGGATGGTCATGCGGTCCGCCGCGCCCACCAACGGCCCCGCCGCGCTCCGGGTCGCCCAGCGCCTGTTCGGGAGCCGTGCCGCATCCTTCGACAAGGGGTTCCTCAACCTCATGGTCATGGTGCATCGTTCCCCGCTCGAGCGACTCGACTTTTCGCGGCCCGTCCCGGCCGCGCAACGCATCAACGACTGGGTCGCGTCCGAGACCATGGGCCGCATCCAGAACCTTGTTCCCGCGTCCGCGATCTCCTCCGACACCCGCCTCGTCCTTGTCAACGCGCTCCATTTCAAGGCCCCATGGAGGCAGCCCTTCGCCCCCGGCTCGGCCCGGCCCGAGCCCTTCCACCTCGCGCCCGGCTCCCGCATCGACGTCCCCACCCTCTCCCGGCGGGCCCGATGCGGCCTCCGGCAACACCCGGGGTTCAAGGCCGTCGCCATCCCGTACGAAGGCGGGCGATTCCAGTTTGTCATGCTCGTGCCGGACGCCATCGACGGGCTTGGCCGGGTGGAGTCGGCGTTGACGCCGGAGCTCGTCGCGTCGCTCGCATCCCTGCCGGGGGTGGAGGTGGAGGTTCACCTGCCCAAGGTGCGCATCGAGCCCCCCGCCATCCGCCTTGCTCCGGCCCTGCGCGCCATGGGCCTCAAGACCGCCTTCAACGACCCGCCCGGCTCCGCCAACTTCAGGCGCATGGTCCCGCCCGCCGCGCCCAGCCCATGGATCTCCGACGTCTTCCACAAGGCGTTCCTCCAGCTCGACGAGTCCGGGACCGAGGCGGCGGCCGCGACGGCCACCCTGATGGTCGCCACGTCCGCGCCCGCACCCGGCGCCACGCCGCCCGTGATCCGGGCCGACAGGCCGTTCCTGTTCCTTGTCACGGAACGGGAATCCGGGGTCGTGCTGTTCCTTGGGCGCGTGGTTCGCCCTTGAAGCCCCGGAAGCGGGCATGGCCGTCCGGACGCCCGGCGCTTTGCCCGTTCCCAAACCTTCGATACGGTCCGCCCATCATGCGCCTTACCCGCATCATCGCCACCCTTGGCCCCGCCACGGACTCCCCCGAAATGCTCGGCGCGCTCATCGACGCCGGCGTCAACGTCTTCCGGCTCAACATGAGCCATGCGAGGCACGACTGGGTCCGGCGCATCGTGGCCGACATCCGCTCCCTTGCCCGGCAACGCCAGGTGGTCCCGGGAATCCTCATGGACACCCAAGGGCCTTCCATCCGCACCGGCGACGTCCCCGCCCCCGTCGAGCTTCGCGTGGGCGACCGCTTCCACTTCGCCGTGCACGGCCATGCCGTCCCGCCGGGCGCCCGCGGAACCACGGTCAACTACGACGGCCTCGTCACCGACGTCCATGCGGGAGACACGCTCGTGGTGGACAACGGCGACATGAAGATGCGCGTCCTCGCCACCACCCCGTCCGGCGTCGAGTGCGAGGTGCTCACGGAGGGCAAGCTGGGCTCCCGCCGCCACATCAACCTTCCCGGCGTCCGCGTCTCCCTGCCCGCGCTCACGGACAAGGACCGCGCCGACGTCGCCCTTGGGCTTGAGCTGGGCGTGGACTTCATCGCGTTGTCGTTCGTCCGCGAGCCGTCGGACATCGTGCTCCTTCGCGATTGCTTCCGCGACCACGCGCGCAAGCCCCTTGTCGTCGCCAAGATCGAGCACCAGTTCGCCGTGGACCACTTCGACGCCATCGCGGCCGAGTCCGACGTCGTCATGGTGGCCCGCGGGGACCTCGGCATCGAGTGCCCCTACGAGGAGCTGCCCATCATCCAGCGCCGCATCGTCAAGGCCTGCGCCCGCATCGGGCGCCCCGTCATCGTCGCCACGCACATGCTCGAGAGCATGATCCAAAGCCCCCTCCCCACCCGCGCCGAGGTCACCGACGTCGCCAACGCCGTCTTCGAGCAGGCCGACGCCATCATGCTCAGCGGCGAGACCACCGTGGGGCGGCATCCGCTGGCCTGCATCGAGGTCATGGACAGGATCGCGCGCCGGATCGAGCGCAGCGGCGGCGCCAACTACCACCACGAGGCCGAGCTCACCCAGCCGCGGCAAAAGCTCGTCAAGAGCGCCGTCCTGCTCGCCGACGAGCTCAGGGCCGCCGCGCTCGTCGCCTTCACCCGCTCCGGCCAACTCCCGCGGTTCGCCGCCGCCGCAAGGCCCCGGAGCGCCCCCGTCTTCGCCTTCTGCGACTCCGAGGCCCTCGCCGCCCAGCTCGCCATCCTCCGCGGCGTCGTCCCCCTCGTGCTCCCTTCCTGCACCAACGACCCCGAGGGCTCCATCGAGGGCGCCCTGCAACGCCTCAGGTCCCGCGGCTTCATCCAGCAAGGGGAGCCCGCCGTCATCATCGTCCCCGCATCCAACTCCCAGGACCGCAGCGCCGACTCGATCAAGATGCACCTCGCCTGACCCCTTGCCTCGCGACCCCGGCTCGTCGTTCACTCGTTGCATGACACGCCGTGACTTCGTTCGCCTCGCATCCGCCGCAGGGCCGCTCGCCGCCGCCCCCGCGCTCGCGCAAGACAAGCCGTCCGGGACCATGCCGGGGCCCGTGCCCTTGCCGCGCTCCAGCCGTCCCGTCCTCCTCTCCTGCAAGATGGGCATGATCACCCGCGAGGTCGGGGGCAGGAAGCTTGGCATCGCCGACCGCCTCCGGATGGCCGCCGATGCCGGCTTCGACGGCGTGGACTTCGACGAGGCGGGTGGGGTGACGGCGGCGGAGGTGCGCGACGCGTCGCGCGAGTCCGGGGTCTTTGTCCACAACGCCATCAACCACACCCACTGGGGCGTCCGCCTGACCGACCCCAAGCAGGAGGTCCGCGACAAGGCCCGCGCCAACATGGATCATTGCCTCCGGGTCTCCCATGCCGCCGGCGGCTCGGGAATCCTCATCGTGGTCGGGCAAGGAGGCGATGGCCCGGACGCCGAAATCGAGGAGCGTTGCCGCCGGGAGATCCTCAAGTCCCTCCCCCTCGCCGCCTCGCTCGGCCAGCGGATCCTCGTGGAGAACGTGTGGAACCGCATGATGTACGACCACGACCGCCCGCCGGAGCAGTCGCCCGAGCGGTTCATCCGGTTCGTGGACGGCTTCAGGAGCCCATGGGTCGGGATGTACTACGACATCGGCAACCACTGGAAGTACGGGCAGCCCGGGGATTGGCTCCGCGCCTTCGGGCACCGCGCGGTCAAGCTCGACGTGAAGGGCTTCAGCCGCGCCAAGAACCAGTTCGTGGACATCGGCAGCACCGACGACGACCTGCCGTGGGCCGACGTGCGAAAGGCCATCGCCGAGCTGAACTGGACCGGTTGGACGACCGCCGAGGTCGGCGGCGGGGACGTGCGACGCCTCACCACCGTTCGCCAGCAAATGGAGCGGGTTTTTGGGCTCCAAGGTTGAATCCGCCGCCGCACGGACCCCGCGCCCCGGGGCGCGTCATGACACCCGGGTCAGGCCGCCCCGGCGGAGGTCCCGGCGGCGCCTTCCCGTGGCCGCGCCCTGAACAGCACCGCGCAATGCCCGATCCGCCAGACCAGGTGGCTCGACGTGGCGGAGGCAAGCCGGGGCGACAGCTCGTCCTTTTGTTCCTTGAGCCCGGTGAAACGCACCTTGACCAACTCGTGGAGGCCCAACGCGGCATCAAGGCTCGACACCAGCTCCGGCGTGATGCCCGCGTTCCCCACCTTGATCACCGGGTCCAGCTTCTGCGCGCGCGCCTTCAGCGCACGCACCAGCGAGTTCGGAAGCCGCCCGGCCGGCCGGCCGTCATGGGATGGGTGGGTCATGCAAGAGGGTCCACGCGCTAGAGCCGCTTGATCCGCGCCAGCAACCCGCTGGTGCTGCGCCCCGCAAGGAACGGGATGAACACGACCCGTCCACCGCCCGACTCCACCGCGCGGCGCTCGTCTTGGTCGATCGTCTCAATCGTGTAATCCCCGCCCTTCACGTACACGTCCGGCTGCGCCTCCCCAAGGAACCGCGCCGCGCGCATCTCGGGGAACACGCAGACCCCGTCCACGCACCCCAGCGCCGCCAGCACCCGCGCCCGGTCCGCCTCCGGAACCACCGGCCGCTCCGGGCCCTTGAGCTGGCGTATCGAGTCGTCCCCGTTCAACCCCACCAGCAGCGCGTCCCCCATGGAGCGCGCCGCCTCAAGGTAGGTCACGTGCCCCGCATGCAGGATGTCGAAGCAGCCGTTCGTCACCACCAACACCCTTCCCGCCGAACGTACGGACCCGCGCCATGCCGCCAGCGCGCCGGCCCCAAGGATCTTCGCGGTCGTGTCCATGCCCCTCCTTGATGACGTGCTCGCGGCCTATCGCCCCGCCTGCCCCAGCGTCAGCAGGAACATGATGTTGTTCGGCGTCTTCTTCAGCTTGCCCAGCAACAGCTCCATGCACTCGACCGGCGGCACGGCCGTCAACGCACGGCGCAGCAACGTGATCCGGGCAAACTCGTCCGGATGATACAGCAGCTCCTCCCGCCGCGTCCCGGACTTCTCGACGTTGATCGACGGGAAGATGCGGCGGTCCACCAGCGCGCGGTCCAGGTGGATCTCCATGTTCCCCGTCCCCTTGAACTCCTCGAAGATCACCTCGTCCATCCGCGACCCCGTGTCCACCAGCGCCGTCGCCATGATCGTCAGCGACCCGCCCTCCTCGACGTTGCGCGCCGCCCCGAAGAAGCGCTTCGGCTTGTGCAACGCGTTCGCGTCCACGCCGCCGGACAGGATCTTGCCCGAGTGCGGCTGCACGGTGTTGTAGGCGCGCGCAAGGCGGGTGATGGAATCCAGAAGGATGATCACGTCCTTCTTGTGCTCCACCATCCGGCGTGCCTTCTCGATCACCATCTCCGCCACCTGCACATGCCGCTCGGGCGGCTCGTCGAACGTCGAGGACACGACCTCCGCGCCCCGGCAGGATCGCTCCATGTCCGTCACCTCCTCCGGACGCTCGTCGATCAGCAGGATGATCAGGTGGCATTCGGCATGGTTCTTGAGGATGGCGTTGGCCAGCTTCTGCATCAGCACCGTCTTCCCCGTCCGCGGCGGCGCCACGATCAGCCCGCGCGTCCCCTTTCCAATCGGGCAGATCAAGTCCACCACCCGCGTGCTCAGCTCGTCCGCCCCCGTCTCGAGCAGGAACCGCTTCTGCGGGAACAGCGGCGTCAGGTTCTCGAAGTGCGCCTTGTCCTTCGCGACGTCCGGGTCCATCGCCGCGACCTTCTCCACGCGCAGCAACGCGTAGAACTTCTCCTTGTCCTTCGGCGGCCGGACCTGCCCCTCCACGTCGTCCCCAGTCTGCAGGTCGAAGCGCCGGATCTGGGAGGGCGAAACGTAGATGTCCTCCGGGCATGGCAGGTAGTTGAAGGCGGGCGAACGCAGGAACCCAAACCCCTCCGGCATCACCTCGAGAATCCCCTTGGTGTAGATCGTGCCCCCGGCGCCGAGGTTCTTCTGCACTACCTGGAAGATGATCTCCTGCCGCTTCAGCGTGCCATAGTTCTCGATCCCAAACTCCCGGGCCACCTCCCCAAGCTGCGCGATCGGCATGGGCTGGAGCTCGTGCAGGTGGATCGTGCGTCCCTTCACCTCCACCGCCGCCTCGGCCGGCAAGGGCGGCGCCGGCGTGTCCTCGTTCGGGTTCTCCATCCGCTCCCGCGGACGCGGCACCGACTTCAAAACCAGCGGCTCCTCCTCCACCCCGGTCACCACC
>CAIYFP010000534.1 GCA_903925515.1 uncultured Verrucomicrobiota bacterium | reverse complement strand
GCTTAGAACTTGTACGCAACACCGGCCAGCACCCGAAGGTCGTTCTCCCGGCGTCCCGGCGCCGGGTGGCTCCGGTACGTGTCCTGCACCGTCAGCCGCGTTGACAACTTGGCCGTCAGGTCCGCCTCCAGCGTGGCCTGCATGTTGAACACGTAGTCCGTCCATTCATCGACCTTCGGCGTGATGTCCGCCTGCTGCAGCAACCGCACCTTGTCGTTGAACGCATGCGAGAACTTCTCGCCAAAGCGCAGCGTGAAGTACCCGCTCGAGGGGCCGCCCTCGAATTCCTCGAACACCACGCCGGGGCCCGCCTCCGCCGAGAGCTTCGTCTTCTCCCGCTGGATGAAGTAATAGCCCACGCCCGGGCTCAGCGTGACGCGATAGTTGATGTCGGCCACCTTGTCCTGGCGTCCGTCGCCGCGGCCAAGGAAATACCAGCGCTCGCTCACAAGGCGGTTGTACTGGAGGAACGCCCCGTAGTTCTGCGCCGTCGTCACCCGCTGGCCCGTCAACAGGTCGCGGTTGTCCCCATAGACCGCGTCCAGGCCCCCAGTCAGCTCGTTCTTGCCCCACTTGCGAAGGGTCAGGAAGTTCGCTCCCGCAAGCAGCGTGTCCGAATTGCCCTTGTTGACCGAGACATTGACCCCCGCCGACGATTCCCATCCCTTGGAATCCTCCGCGCGAATCCATGATCCGGCGGCTGCGATGGTTGCTGCTGCAATGATGAGTGTCTTGTTCATGCGATATGCTCCCCGCCACGCTGGCAAGAATGCCGCAGCCCGCGCAACCCCTCTTCACCCGTGAGTTGCGCCATCATGACGCAAACCAAGGCACCCGCGGGAAATCCTTCGGGTCATGACATGGCCTTGGGCCGGGACATGGCAGCCGGGAGGGAAGTGATTGCGACGCCGATGCTTCCGGATGCCGTGGAGTGAGCGAGGCGCAGGCCAGTTTCAGACCCGCAACGGGCGAAGGGCGAAGGACGAAGCACTGGCGAAAGGAGATCGAGCCAGCCAGACCGATCCCGCCTCATCGTCCCGGTTTAGCAAGGCTACGCGCCAACACGCGCCCGTTGCGAATCGTCATGAACCTCGTGCGCGCCCGTGATCCCGATTCCCTTGCGCCTCGGGGCCTCCATGTGGGGCATTCCCGACTCCATGACGCCTGGAAGCAGGGCATGGGACGCCGTGTTCGAGTTCACGCCATGACCTCACAACGCCAAGGCGGACCGCGCGCCCTCACCCCGTGCGCCGCCGCGTGACGACGGGCCCGGACTTGGGATGCGGCCCATCGCGGTTCAGGGGCGCCACACCATCCTTCCCTCCCGCCCGCCGCCGCGCGTAGCCTTGGCCATGATCTTGTGCGGGATATCGGACGAGGCCGGAAACACGCTGGCGTCGCAGGTGCAGGCGACTCGCGACCTCGGATGGAACCATCTGGAGATGCGCAACGTGACGGTGCCGGGCTTCCCCAAGGGCAACCTCCACGACATCCCCGACGCCGCGTTCGACGCGGTCGAGGCGACGCTGGCCGCCGGGGGCATCCACGTCCTCGGCTTCGCCTCCACGATCGGCAACTGGGCCAAGCGCATCGAGGACCCCTTCGACATCACCCTCGCGGAGGTCCAGCGGGCCATCCCGCGCATGCAACGCCTCCGGACGAAGCTCGTGCGCATCATGAGCTACAAGGTGCGCGAGGCGGACGACCAGATGGAACACGAGCGGTTCCGGAGGCTTCGGGAGGTCACCGCGCGGTTCCTCGACGCCGGCATCCAGCCCGTCCACGAAAATTGCATGAACTACGGCGGCATGAGCTGGGAACATGCCCTCCGCCTCCTCGAGAACGTCCCGGGCCTCAAGTGGGTCTTCGACACCGCCAATCCCGTCTTCAACCTCGACCGGTCCATGCCGGAACCACGACCGAGGCAGGACCCATGGGAGTTCTGGACCCACGTCCGGGACGCCTCGGTGCACGTCCACGTCAAGGACGCACGCTGGTCCGACGCCAAGAACGACGCCGACTACCACTGGCCAGGCGAGGGCGACGGAGCCGTCGAGCGCATCCTCAGGGATGCCTTCTCGCGTGGCTACGACGCCGGCATCTCGATCGAGCCCCACATGGTCGCGGTGTTCCATGACGCAAGCTCGGCGGCGCAGGACGACGCGCTGCGCGCCAACTTCGTGGAGTATGGACGACGCCTCGAGGCGCTGATCGCGCGCATTCGTGCCTGAATCCAGCGCCCCAATCCCATCAGGAAATCCAAGAATCCCATGAAGCCAGTATCGCGTTCGGGACGCTTCGCGGCCGGGCCCGCCGCCGACGTCGCGGCCTTCTCGGAGTCGATCTCCTTCGACAAGCGCCTGTGGAGACAGGACATCCGGGGGTCCATCGCGCACGCCACCATGCTCCGGGACGTGGGCATCCTCACGGCCCGGGAGCTCCAGGACATCCGCGGCGGGCTGGGTGCCATCGGGAGGGAAATCGAGGCGGGCACCTTCGCATGGCGGGCGGAGCTCGAGGACGTGCACATGAACATCGAGGCCGAGCTCACGCGGCGCGTGGCGGCGGGCGCCAAGCTCCACACGGCGCGTTCGCGCAACGACCAGGTCGCGCTCGACATGCGATTGTGGCTGCGGGACGAGATCGACGGCCTGTCCACCGAGCTGCGGGACTTGCAGGCCGCCATGGTGGGCATGGGTTCCCGGCACCAGGACGTCCTCATCCCCGGGTACACCCACCTGCAACGGGCGCAGCCCGTCTGGCTCGCCCATCACCTCCTCGCCTACGTCGAGATGCTCGACCGCGACCTCGGCCGCCTCGCGGACGCCCGCCGGCGCGCCAACGTCTGCCCGCTTGGCAGCGGCGCCATCGCCGGCACCACCCTGCCCATCCAACGCGAGCGGGTCGCCGAGCTGCTCGGGTTCGTGGATGCCAAGGGCCGCGCGCGGGTGACCCAGAACTCCATGGACGGGGTCAGCGACCGCGACTTCATGGTGGAGTTCGCCGCCGCCGCGGCCCTCGTCGCCATCCACCTGAGCCGCCTCGCGGAAGACTTGATCCTTTGGGTCGGCAGCGAGTTTGGATTCATCCGTATCGCCGACGCCTACACGACGGGCTCGTCGTTGATGCCGCAAAAGAAGAACCCCGACGTGGCCGAGCTGGTCCGGGGCAAGTCAGGACGCGTGGTGGGCAACCTCATGTCCTTGCTCACCCTGCTCAAGGGGCTTCCCATGACCTACAACCGCGACCTCCAGGAGGACAAGGAACGCGTGTTCGACACCTCGGACACCGTCCGGGCAAGCGTCCGCTTGATGGCCGCCATGCTGGACCACACGGAGGCGCGCCCCGAGGCATGCCGCGCGGCGGCCTCCGACCCCCTGCTGCTCGCGACCGACCTTGCGGACTACCTCGTCAACCGCGGCATGCCCTTTCGACAGGCACACCATGTCGTTGGCGCCGTCGTCGGCATGGCGGAAAAGTGGGGCAAGCGACTCGACGAGCTCGCCCTCGCCGACTTCCGGTCCGTGGACGCGGCCTTCGGCGACGACGTCCTCAAGGTCCTCGACCTTGATGCGGCCATGGCTCGCCGGAACATCACGGGCGCCCCGGGAACCCGCGAGGTGCGGAAGCAGCTCGCGGCATGGAGGAGGAAGCTCGGCCCGCGCCGCTGAGGGAAACGGGGCTCGGCATGGCGCCGGGCCGATTCATCCGGCGATCCGGATCCGCCGCGGCCACTGCTGGTTCGCCTCCCAGTACGTCTTCTTGTTCCGGATCGCCGGGGCATCCGCCGGAGGTTGCTCCCGCCCATCCTCGTCGATCGCACGGGACACCACCGTATGCTCCCCGGCCGCAGGTTCGCGCCAGTCAAGGTGCCACAAGGTCCACGTGTACCGCGCCGGGGAGGGTTTGCGCGCCAGCTGGGCCTTCTGCCATGGCCCGTCGTCGATCCTCACCTCCACCCTTCGCAACGGAGTGCCATCGGACCATGCCGCCCCCGAGATGCGGACGGTTCCGTCGGGGCGACGCACGGCGCGCGCCGCGATGGACTTGACGTTCAGGTTGCAGACCGACGTCTCCCTCCAGTCCGTGGAACCGTCCGGCATCGGGTTTCCGCGCAGGGTCACATACTCGCGCGCCATCCACTTCCCCATGAACCGCCGGTCCGTCACGTCGATGCGCACCAGCCACTTCACCCATGCGATGCCGAACCAGCCGGGGACCACGAGCCGGACCGGGGCGCCATGGGTCGCGTCGAGCGGCTTGCCGTTGACCGCGTACGCAAGGAGCACCTCGGGACGCCCGGCGTCGGCGACCGAGAGCGACCTCGCGAAGTGCTGCGGAAGCTCATGGTCGCGCACCTTCTCGGTCTTCTCGTCGGCCCCGACGAAGACGACTTCCCGCGCCCGCTTCAGGAGCCCGGCCTCCCGCAGCAGCGGGGCCAGCGGGGTGCCCATCCAGCGCATGTTGCCGATGGCCCCCATGAACCCAATCCCCGCGCCGTTGCCGCCGCACTCCAACGTGGCATGGATTTCGCGGCGCGGCCGCCCATGGATGTCCGCGAGCGAGAGCGACATGGGCTTTCGCACCATGCCGCCCAGGTCGAGCCGCCATGACCCCGGATCCACCATGGGTTTCCCGTAGTGCGAGACCTCGTAGAGGCTTTCCACCGGCGTCTCCCATGTGGTCAGGTCCTGCCATTGAAGCATCGCCCGGCCCTTGGGCTGCACGTCGAGCCACGGGATCAGCACCTCGCCCGGCCCGGGCTCAAGCCCAAGGCTGGCCATGGGCCGGCTCGCAAGGCCGTACGCGGCCAT
>CAIYFP010000533.1 GCA_903925515.1 uncultured Verrucomicrobiota bacterium | reverse complement strand
GTCCTTGAGCGTCTCGCCCTTGCGAAGGGACGAGGCCTCGGCGGAGAAGTTGATGACGTCGGCGCTCATGCGGAGCGCGGCGAGCTCGAAGCTGATACGGGTGCGGGTGCTGGGCTCGACGAAGAGGTTGACGACGGTCTTGCCGGCGAGGCTGGTCTCCTTCTTGACCTCACGCTCGCCGACGGCGCGGAAGGCGCGCGCCGTCTGGAGGACGGCCTCGATCTCGCCCGCCTCCAGCGACTGGAGGTCCAAAAGATGCCTTCGATCCCACTTCATCATGCGCCCGCGATTCTTCCTTTGATGGGGGCTCACGCCACCGCGTGCCGTGCCCGACGCCAGTCCGCCCGGTGGTAGGTCACCCAGTCCATCAGGGCGGCGTCAAACCCGATGTCGCGCCCGGCCTTCTCGGACTGGAGCCACTTGTGCCGCAGGATCTCCTCACGCTCGGCGAGGTATTCCTGGTAAAGCGTCGTGCGCCTCGCCCATGAGCGAGCCCCGCCCTTCGCATCTGGTTCCGTGCCCATGCTTCAGCCCTTTCCCGTTGCGGGGTCCCGAATGGACGACCGACCTCCTGCCCGCGCCCGAGCAGGGGAGGCACCGTATCCCGGTCGCCGGGCGACTCAACCAGCAAGTTACTTTGCCGCAACGTTCCGCGTCACGGCGCGGCCGACAGGTAGGCGATCAGGTGGGCCACCTCCTGCGCCGTGAAGTGATCCATCAACCCCTCGGGCATCATCGAGACGGGCGAGGCCTCGCGGGACCGGATCTCGGCGGCCGCCAAGACCCGTGTCGTCCCCGCCACCGGGTCCATCAAGACCCGAACCTTGCCATCCGCCTCCGACACGACACGGCCCGACACGGTCGTTCCATCCGCCATGGTCAGCAGCGTCGCCTTGAACTGGTCGCTGATGGTGGCCGACGGCTCGGTGATGGAGCGGAGCAGGTCCAGCTTGGCGTAGCGCGACCCCGCCCCGGTGAGGTCCGGGCCCACCGCCGCGCCCTCGCCCGCGAACCTGTGACACGAGGCGCACTGGGCCTCGCGCCAGATGGCCTTGCCCGCGACGGGATCGCCCGTCGCGAGGCCGCCCATGAGGTCGGACGTCAGCCAATGCTTCACGAAGGCGCGCGTTTTCACGGTTGCGGAGCCGGAGGGCGTGGCGGGCCCGTTCGTGACGGCAGCGCCCGTGACCCACGGAGCAATCGGGCCCTTTTCGTCGTCCGGCACCCTTTGGAACGCCTGCTGCCGCATGGTCTTGAGGAATCCGTCCATGCTGGCCCCGGTGGCGGGTCGTTGGCCGACATCCCCGAACCAGCGCGCCTCGGCCTCGCTGCGAGCCATGGCCGGGCGCCGGTGAAACCATGCGAAGTAACGGCGACGAAGTTCGGGGTCCCAGCCGTTGGTGGCCATGCGCAGGGCGGCTTGATAATGAAGCGCCTCGGCGCCCGTCGGCGCCCCGTCTCGCAGGTCCATGGTCGCGCGCACCACGTCCGGCGCGCCCAGCGCGACCAGCAACGGGACGAGGTCGCGGTTCAGCCGCCATGACCGCGCGGGGAGCTGCCGCCCGAGCTTCTGGATCGCCATCAAGCGCAGGTCGTCGCCGGGAACCCCATGGCGCGCGAAGCTCAGGCCGATGACCCGGAGCTTGGTCGCGAACAACTCCTCCGTAAGCCCGTCCAAGGGCCATTGGGCGAGCGCCTTCAGGAGGGATCCTTGGTCATCGTGGGCGCCCACGCGCGCGAGGGCCATCAACGCCGTGAGGCCGGTCGCCGCGTTCGTTTCCGACAACGCCCTTGAACGCCATGCCGACACCGGTTGCCGTTCCAGCGCCACGCGGGCGGCATGACGCAAGGCGCGGTCGTCCGAACCCAACGCGCCCCAGATGACGTCCAGCGCGCCCGGGTCCGCCCGGCGCATCCAGTCCTCGAGCTCGCGACGACGCCCGCGAGCCGCCGCCCCGGCCAGCGCGTCCGGCCCGGGATCCACCATCGCCTCGGGACTGGGGCCCGCGTACGTCACGCGGTAAAGCCCCGACTGCGTGCCGCGGCCGCCGGTGACGAAGTACATGGCGCCGTCGGGACCGACGGCGAGGTCGGTGACGTTGAGGGGCTTGCCTTGCACGAACGGCTCGAAGGTGGCGGTGTAGCTGGCGCCGGCCGGCCTGAGGTGCACCGCAAGGATCCGGCCGTAGCTCCAGTCCATCACGTACAAGGCATGACGGTACCGGAGCGGGAAGCGTGCACCCGCCCCCGAAGCCACGCCGGTGGGCGACCCAATGCCGACCTCGACGACCGGGCCGACGGAATCGGGTTGATCGGCGGGCCACTTGGCTGAGCCCTCGCGGAATCCGTGGTCGGCGCCGGCGAAGCAATGGAGGACGCGGATGGGGCGGTACCATGGCGTGCCCCAGTCCCATTCCATGTCGCTGTCGAACGTGAACAACTCGCCGTCGGCGTTGAACGCGATGTCGTAGGCGTTGCGTTGTCCGGCGCTGAACAACTCGGCGCCGGAGCCATCCGGCTGCATGCGAAGCACGTACCCGCCCGGCGGCTTGCGCCCGCCGCCGAACCCGCGCCCGTCCTCCATCCGCGGCAACACGACGTCGTCCGCGTAGTTCCGCACCGGCGAGGACGGCGCGACGTCCGGCGGCACCTCCACGAAGTTGCCGTTGACGACAAAGAGGCTGGAGCCGTCGGTGGCGAGCCCGTGGGGCCCGTGTTCGCCGCCGTCGCCCTTCCATGCACGGAGGGCGTTGCAGGCGTCGAGGGTGCCGTCGCCGTTGGTGTCGCGAAGGCGGTACAAGGCGAGGCCGTTGGTGCCGCGGCCGTTGACGTAGAAGCTGTCGAAGGCCCAGAGCATGCCCATGGCGGCGCGCACGGGGAGGTCCGCGGGGGCCAACGACTGGAGTTGTCCGTCGCGAAGCGTGCCCCGAAGCAGGGGCTCGGCGCCCTGCGGCGAGATCCAAAGTCCGCCCGCCGGGTCGAACGCCATGCTGATCCACGAGCCCTCGCCCGGCTCCGCGCTCCGCAGCAGCTCCACCTTGAACCCGGGCGCCACCACCAGCTTGGACGCGGCCGTGGCCACTGGCATCGCGATGACCTCGCCCCACGGCGCCACCCCATGGGCGCCGAGGTCGCGGGATGCCGTCCAGCCGGTCGCGCCGTCCCTCGATGTTTCCCATGAGGCATCGGAGACCAGCGTTTCCGACCGGCCGTCGGCAAGGGTGACCTCAAGGCGGACGAGCAACCCGGCGGGGCCCGAGGTATTCCGGGCGACGAACGAGACCGTGTTGGGGCCGGGCTGGAGCACGCGGGAGATGTCCACGGTGGTGGGTTGCGCGACGGACTCGTTCCTTCCGATGGCCTTGTCGTTGACGCTGATCACGGCTTGGTCGTCGGCGGCCACCGTGAGCATCGCCTTGCGCGGACGTGCCGGGAGCTCGATGGACCTTCGGAAAAACCGCATCTCGCCGTCGGCGGGGGAGTCTCCCCAAATCCAATGCGGCACGGGCACGGCACCATGAACCGCGACCGTCGCCAACAGGAACATCCCCCAAACCGCGCTGCATCCCCATCGCATCCATCCGGCGCTCATGGCTCCTGTCTATCTTGGGTGGGCCGCACGTCCCAGTGAACAATTGCGAAGGGAACGGCATGGCCGAGCGAGCCGGACGGGTAACACAACCTTGTAACACGCGCGTTCCCGGCCGCCGGACGCCATGCCGGGTTTGGGAACCCGAATTCCCCGGGGAACAGCCGCGGATTTGAGGCTTCCCCCCCGGGGCGGGCCGTGGTGCATCCTTGGTCCATGAATCCTCTCGGCGTTGTTGTTGCCAGCATTGTCCTTGGAGCCCTTGTTGCTCGCGCGGAACCGTGGGTCGTGTACGAGCCCAAACCAGGCACGACCAACGGCAAGCACATCGTCCTCATGTCCGGCGACGAGGAATACCGTTCGGAGGAAGGGTTGCCGCAGATGGGCAAGATCCTCAGCCAACGCCATGGGTTCCGGTGCACCGTCCTGTTTTCCCAGGACGCCGACGGCACGATCAACCCCAACAACCAGACCAACATCCCGGGCATGCACCTGCTCGCGTCGGCGGACCTCGTGGTGAACCAGTTCCGCTTCCGGGAGCTGCCGGACGCGGACATGAAGCATTTCGTGGACTACCTCGCGTCGGGGAAGCCGATGTTCGTGGTGCGGACGGCGACGCACGCGTTCAACTACGAGCGCAACAAGCAGAGCGCGTACGCCAAGTACTCATGGACGGCCAAGGGGGGCGGGTTCGGCGGCATGACGGTGGGGGAGACATGGACGTACCATCACGGCAACCATGGCGGTGAGGCCACCCGGGGCGTGATCGACGGCCGCAACCGTGCGCATCCCATCCTGCGGTCGGTGACGGACGTGTTCGGGCCCACGGACGTGTACGGCGTGAACGCGGACTTCCCGGCGGACGCAACGGTCCTGTTGCACGGCCAAGTGTTGAAGGGGATGAAGCCTGACGATGGCCCGAACCTGTCGAAGGCGATCATGCCGTTGGTTTGGATGCGCGAGGTTCCGGCCGGAGAGGGTCGGAAGGCGAAGGTCCTGTGCAGCACGATCGGGGCGGCCACGGACCTTTTGAGCGAGGACCTGCGCCGCCTGTTCGTCAACGCCAGCTACCACCTCACCGGCCTTGAGGTCCCCAAGAAGGCCGATGTCACCATCGTCGGCGAGTACACCCCCACGCCCTTCGGGTTCAACTCCTTCAAGAAGGGCATCAAGGTCGCGTCGCACGAGCTGAAGTAGGCGGATACCCGATGCGACGCATGGGGACGGGACGGGCGTATCGACCCGGGGCCATGG
>CAIYFP010000532.1 GCA_903925515.1 uncultured Verrucomicrobiota bacterium | reverse complement strand
CGGCGGCCGACGGGTGCCAAGGGGCAGATCTCCACTACACGAGCCCTTCGATCCCCGCCCGTCCCACTTCCCGAGCATTTCAAAAAACCCGCCCCCGAAAATTAGGGGGGGCTCCCGGCCAACTGCGGAACTTGGGCTAGGGCGAGCGAGGTCATGGAGATGCGTTGGGCCAAGCCCGGATGCAGGCGGCGAGGCATCCGTCCGCGTGCGGCGAGGGGCGGATTGGGTGCCTACGACCGGATGCCATCGGTCGCCTCGGGCCGTGGGAGCAGCAAGGCGAGCGCGGCTGCCGGAAGGAACAACCAGCCCGCCATGTACAGGGCCCCGCCAACATCCCCGACGGCGGCGTAGCGTCCGAAGTACACCGTGCCGGCCGCCGCGACGATGCGGCCGAAGTTGTAGCAGAAGCCGGCGCCGGTCGTGCGGAGCAACACGGGGAACAAGGGGGGCAGGCACATGGTGAACAACCCGAACACGCCTTGGCACGCCCCGATGACGGTCATCCACGCGAGGGCCTCGCCGTGGGTGCGCGGCGCCGAGAAGGCCCACAGCATGGCCGCGCCGTAGGCCAGGCACATGCCGGCCACCACGCGCCGGTATCCCCATCGGGCGGCCATGGCCCCGGCAAGGAAGTTGCCCGCGATGGACCCGACCATGACCCATGACAGGGCCACGACGGCCGCCCGGTTGCGCTCGGCGTCGCCGAGGGCGGCGACCTCCGGGAGTTTCCGGATGTAGGCCTGTTGCCAGTACATGAACGTCCAGTGCGCGGTCAGTGAGACCCCGCAGATGGCGAGCACGCGCCATGTGACGCCAAGGACGGGCCCGCGGAACAAGTCGGCGACGCCGGGGGGCTTCCGGGCGCCTTGCCGGGCGCGTTCCCAGTCCTCGGGCTCGGGCACGGCCCGGCGAATCCAGAGGACCAGCAAGGCGGGCACGACGCCGACGAGGAAAATGTAACGGGGCGGCAAGGACTCGAAGGCCCAGCCGGCGCCGCATGCGAGCAGGACGCCCACGTTGACGGCCGTCTGCAAGGTGGCGGCGATCCATGGGCGCCATCGCCGCGGCCATGTCTCCGAGAGCAACGAGGCGCCGACGGCCCATTCCCCGCCGATGCCGAGTGCGGAGAGGAAGCGGAACACGAGCAGGTGCCACCATTCGGTGGCGACGGCCGACAGGCCCGTGAAGCCGGCGTACACCATGATGGTGAGGCAAAGGGCGCGGCTGCGGCCGACGAGGTCCCCGACGCGTCCGAAGAAGGCGCCGCCGAGGGCCCAGCCGACGAGGAAGGCGCCGTTGATGAGGGCGCCGTGCTGCGCCACGGCGGGGTCCTTCACGGGGCGTCCGAGCAATTCCGCCACGAAGGGAAGGGCCACGAGCGTGTACAGGTGCATGTCGAGGCCGTCGAACATCCAGCCGAGCCATGCGGCCATGCCGGACTTTTTCTGCTGCGAGGACAACTCGCCCCAACTGCTTGCTTCCTTCATGCGGGTGACCCGGACACTTGAACCCATGGGGCCGGGTGTTGGCGACACCGAATCCATGGGCGTGGCCCGGCCGGGGCGCGAGAAAAGGCTGGAACCAAGCGATGTCGTTGCGTTGTTTGGAGGCATGAGGGTTGAGCGCGAGGCATGGGCGGCGGGGCATCGGGCGCTGACGCGCCGCCATTTCCTGCACGATTGCACGACGGGCCTTGGGGCGTTGTGGCTGGCAGGGCAGGGGCTAGGGGCGACGGCGTCGCGGCGGGACCCGGCCCGGCCGATGGCGTCGATGGCCCCACATTTCCATGGGCGGGCGAGGCGGGTGATTTTCCTGCACATGGCAGGCGCGCCGAGCCAGCTCGAGTTGTTCGACTACAAGCCGGAGCTGGCACGGAACGACGGGAAGACATGCCCGCAGTCGTTCCTCGAGGGGAAGCGGTTCGCGTTCATCCAGGGGATCCCGAGGATGCTGGGGCCGCAGTTCGGGTTCGCGCGGCATGGCGCGACCGGGGCATGGGTGAGCGACCGGCTGCCGCATTTCTCGCGGGTGGTGGACGACGTGTGCTTCATCAAGAGCATGCACACGGACCAGTTCAACCATGCGCCGGCGCAGCTGGCGATGCACACGGGGTACGCGGTGCCGGGGTATCCGTCGATGGGTTCGTGGGTGGGATACGGGCTGGGGTCCGAGACGCAGGACCTGCCGGGATTCATCGTGCTGTTGAGCGGCGGCAAGACGCCGGACTCGGGCAAGTCGTGTTGGGGGCCGGGGTTTCTTCCCGGCGTGTACCAAGGGGTGCAATGCCGGAGCAAGGGCGAGCCCGTGCTGTACCTTGCGAACCCGCCCGGCGTGACGCGGGACCTGCGGCGGATGTCCTTGGATGCGTTGGACGAGATCAATCGTCGTTCGCATGCGGAGGCGGGGGACCCGGAGACGCTCACGCGGATCTCGCAGTACGAGACGGCGTTCAGGATGCAGACGAGCGCGAGCGAGGCCTTCGACCTCGGGCGCGAGCCGGAGCGGGTGCGGGAGGCATACGGGGCAAGGGCGGGCGAGGAGTCGTTCGCGAACAACTGCCTGATGGCAAGGCGCCTTGCGGAGCGCGGGGTGCGGTACATCCAGTTGTTTCACTGGGGCTGGGACTCGCACGGGGCGAACGAGCGGGAGGCGTTGCATGGGGGGTTCAAGCAGCAATGCCTTGACGTGGACCGGCCCATGGCCGCCTTGCTGACGGACCTGCGGCAACGGGGGATGCTGGACGACACGTTGGTGGTGTGGGGCGGGGAGTTCGGGCGCACGCCCATGCGCGAGAATCGCGGCGGCAACGAGATGGCGATGGCCGGACGCGACCACAACCCGGGGGCGTTCACGGTGTGGCTGGCGGGCGGGGGCTCGCGCCCGGGCAGCCATGGAGAGACCGACGAGCTGGGGTACCAGTCGGTGACCAACAAGGTGAGCGTGCACGACCTGAAGGCGACGATGCTGCACCTGCTGGGGTTCGACCACCGGAGGCTCACGTACCCGTTCCAGGGGCTGGAGCAACGCGTGACGAACGTCACCAAGCCGTCCGAGGTGGTGAAGGGGGTGCTGGCATGAGCGCCATGATGCGATGGACGGCCGGCGCATGGGCGTGGGGCGTGGTGTTGGCCTCAAGCGTCGTCGGGGGTTCGCCCGTGGACTTCAACCGGGATGTTAGGCCGGTTTTGAACCAGCATTGCACGAGTTGCCACGGCGGGGTGAAGCAGGCCGGGGGCGTGTCGTTCATCCAGCGGGAAAAGGCGCTCGGCGTGGGGAAGTCGGGCCGGCCCACCGTGGTTCCCGGCAGGCCCGAGGCGTCCGAGATGCTGCGTCGGGTGTCGTTGCCGGCCGACGACGACGACCGGATGCCGCCCGAGGGGCATGGGGAAGGCAAGGGATTGTCGAGGGCCGAGGCGGAGGTACTCAGGCGGTGGGTTGCCGAGGGGGCGTCGTGGGGCGCGCACCCGATGTTCGTGAAGCCGGAGCCGAGGCCCTTGCCCGTGGTGAAGGACACGCGTTGGGCACGCACGCCGATGGATCGCTTCGTCCTTGCTCGGCTTGAGAAGGAAAAGCTGCGGCCGTCGCGGCCCGCGCCGTTGTCGCAATGGCTGCGCCGGGCGACGTTCGACCTCACGGGGCTGCCGCCGACGGAGGAAGAGGTCCGGGGGCTGGAGTCGGGGAAGGAGACGCCGGAGCAGGCGGTGGACAGGTTGCTGGAGTCGCCGGCATACGGCGAGCGATGGGCCGCGACATGGATGGATCTCGCGCGCTACGCGGACACGCAGGGCTACGAGAAGGACAACGGTCGCGAGGTTTGGCCGTGGCGGGACTGGCTGGTGCGGGCGCTGAACGAGGACATGCCCTTCGACGACTTCACGATCCGGTGCCTTGCGGGCGACCTGTTGCCCGACCCCACGCTCGAGGACCGTGTCGCAACAGGATTTCACCGGCACACCCAGACGAACACCGAGGGCGGCACCGACGACGAGGAGTACCGCCTCGCGGCCGTCATCGACCGGGTCAACACGACATGGACGGTCTGGCAGGGGACCACCTTCGGATGCGTCCAATGCCACTCGCATCCGTACGACGCGTTCCCGCACGAGGACTACTACCGGTTCCTCGCGCTGTGGAACTCCACGGAGGACGCGGACATGTCGGATGACTTTCCGCGATTGCGGGTGCCCGGCGACCCGGCGCGCAACGCGGACGCCGAGAGGCTGGACCGCGAGGCGCGTCGGCTTCGTGGCGAGCTGAACGATGCGGTCCTGCCATGGGTGGCGGCGGAGCCATGGCGTCCGGTGAACCCCGCGGGAATCCATGGGCCGGCCTCGGCGACGTTCCGCATGGAGGGCAACGAGGTGCGGGTGGACGGGACGGTTCCGAACGGCGCGACGTACGTGATGACCCTTGGGCAGGAGACGGAGTTCACGGCGCTCAAGATCGACATCCTTCCGCGCCATGACGACCCGAGGAAGCTTCCAGAGCATGGGGCGGTGGTGGGGCACCTTTGGATGGAGGTGGAGAACCCGGCGAAGGTTGCTGCTGCGAAGGCGGAGGCGGAGAGGGTGCGGGAGCGCAACAAGACCGTGGCGGACGAGGACGCGCGGTTGGAGGCGGAGGCCAAAAGGGAGGGGCGGCCGGCGCCGAAGAAGCGCGAGCCCTTGCCGGTGCCCACCGGGATCGAGGTGGTCGAGTTCGCGGCCGTCCATGCGCCGGACCTTGCGGGCCCGTACGATCCCGAGGAAAGCCTGAGGCCGGGTTGGGCGGGCGGCGGGGCGTTCCCGAAGTTGTTCGGGCCGCGTTGGCTGGTGTTCATCCCGGGCAAGAAGATGGCCGTGGCGGCGGGCGACACGCTCCGGCTGCATCTCAAGCACGAGGTTTTCGACGCGGAGACCAAGGGTTCCATCGTGCATCACTTCAGGCTCTCCACGTCGGCGGACCCGCGCTGGACGGGGTGGTTGAAGTCCCCGGAGCGCGAGTCGTTGACGGCGCGCATGACGGCCGCGCGCAAGGAGCGTGAGGCGATCCCGTCTGCGAGCACGCTCGTGATGCGGGAGCGCCCGGCCACATCAAGACGCGAGACCCGGTTGTTCCTGCGGGGCAACTTTCTCGCGAAGGACAAGGTGGTGGAGCCGGGGGTGCCGACAGGCTTCCCCGCGTTGCCGCCGGGGAACGCGGACCGGCTTGCGGCCGCGCGTTGGTTGGTGAGCCCCGAGAATCCCCTGACCGCGCGCGTCCAGGTGAACCGGCTTTGGGCGGAGTTGTTCGGCACGGGGATCGTGGAGACGGTTGAGGACATGGGCTCGACGGGCCTGCCGCCGTCGCACCCGGAGTTGCTGGACTTCCTTGCGTTGCGGTTCCAGGGGGAGCTGCGCTGGAGCGTGAAGGCGTTGCTGAGGGAGATGGTGTTGTCGGCCGCCTACCGGCAGGACCACCGGACGACGGCACGGTTGCTGGCGCTGGACCCACGGAACCGGCTGCTGGCGCGGGGACCGCGGGCGCGGTTGTCGGCCGAGATGGTCCGCGACCAGGCTCTGGCGGCGGCCGGCCTCCTGAACAGGAAGTTGGGCGGGCCTCCGGTGATGCCGCCGCAGCCCGAGGGCGTGTGGCAGGTGGTGTACAACGGTTCGCAGTGGTCCGATGCGAAGGGCCCGGACCGTTACCGGCGCGGCCTGTACACGTATTGGAGGCGGACGGCGCCGTACCCGTCGTTCCTGACGTTTGACGCATCGAGCCGGGAGATGTGCACGGCGCGCCGGGTGCCCACGAGCACGCCGTTGCAGGCGTTGGTGACCTTGAACGACCCGGTGTATGTGGAGGCGGCGTCGGCGCTCGCCATGCGGGCCATGGCCTCGCGCGCGACGACGCAGGAAAGGGTCCGTTGGATGCTGACGGCGGTGCTCGGGTCCCCGGCCCGCAAGTCCGCCGTCGCCCGGTTGGTCCGCCTGCATGACGCGGCGCTTGGGCACTACCAAGGGGCACCCGACGATGCCCGCCGCGCGGGCGGGAAGCCCGCCGACGCGGCAATGGCGCTGGTTGCGATCACCGTGCTCAACCTGGATGACGCGATGGTGAAGTAGCGGGTTCGGCCCGCCGGGTGGATTCGACGATTCCATGCCCGGGCGGGCCGAGGCATCCTCGGACACCAAGATGAAGATCACCCGCATTCTCGCGCATCGCGTGGAGCTGCCGCTCCACGAGTCCAACTACAAGTGGTCCGGAGGCAAGTCCGTGTCCGTGTTTGACAGCACCGTGGTGCGGGTGGACACGGACGCGGGGTTGACCGGCTGGGGCGAGGTTTGCCCGCTGGGGCCGTTTTACCTTCCTGCCTACGCGGAGGGGGTCCGTTCCGGAATCATGGAGCTGGGGCCGCGCCTCCTCGGGCTCGACCCGCGCGAGCTGGGGGTGTTGAACGCGCGCATGGACGCCTGCCTCAAGGGACATCCGCACGTGAAGTCGGGCATCGACATGGCGTGCTGGGACATCCTCGGCAAGGCGTCGGGCCTGCCCGTGTGCACGCTCATGGGTGGGCGTCATGGCGATGCCGTCCGGCTCTACCGCGCGATTTCCCAGGAGGAGCCGGACGCAATGGCGCGGCGGGTGGCGCAGTATCGGGCCGAGGGTTACTCGCGTTTCCAGTTGAAGGTGGGGGGAGACCCGGACGTGGACATCGAGCGGATCCGTGCGGTGCGTTCGGTGCTGCGTTCCACGGACCGGTTGGTGGCGGACGCGAACACGGGCTGGACGCAGCATGAGGCGGTGCGGGTGGCGCGTGCGGTGCGGGACCTTGACCTGTACATCGAGCAGCCTTGCCTGACGTACGAGGAGTGCCTTGCGGTGCGCCGGGCGTGCGGGATGCCGTTCATCCTCGACGAGAACATCGACGGGCTGGACGTGCTGCTGAGGGCACGCGCGGACCTCGCGATGGACGCGGTGAACCTGAAGATCAGCAAGCTGGGCGGGCTCACCCGCACGAGGCAAATCCGGGATCTTTGCGCGAGCATGGGCCTTGCGATGACGCTGGAGGATTCATGGGGCGGGGACATCGTGACGGCCGCGATCGCGCACCTTGCGCACAGCACGCCCGAGTCCTTGCGCTTCACGAGCACGGACTTCAACAGCTACGTGACGGTCTCGATCGCGACGGGGGCGCCGCGCCGGGAGGAGGGCTTCATGAGGGCGAGCGGCGACCCGGGCCTTGGCGTTGAGCCGCGGCTGGAGGTGCTGGGGCCGGCCGTCGTGACGGTGGGTTGAACCCGGCCATGGCATTCGATGACCTCGTCACCGCGACGATCGCCTGCGGAGGGTGGCCGTGCTTGGACGTTGAACGGGGAAGGGTGTTCCTGGGTCCACCGAACCACGATGAAGGGCGGCATGTCCGTTGAGGGTGCCACGGCGGGTTGGTCGCGCAGGAGGTGGTTGTTGCACGCCGCGTGGATGTTGCCGACGGCGGGGGCGGCGCACGTGGCGGGGGTGGAACCCCGTTGGCTGGCCGTGAGGACGCACCGGATGTCGGCGTCGCCCATGTTTCGGATCGCGCATTTCACGGACATCCATTACCGGGGCGACCCGGGGCGGTTGGCGGACATGGTGGGGGCGGTGAACCGGCTCAAGCCGGATCTTGCGGTGTTCACGGGCGACCTGGTGGAGGAGGCGAGGTTCTTCGACCCGGCGTTGGAGGTTTTGTCGGGGGTGGGCTGCCCGATGTACGGGATTCCGGGGAACCATGACCACTGGGCGCGTGCGGACTTCGGACTGGCGCGGCGTGTTTTCGGGGCAACGGGCGGGGGTTGGCTGCAAGACGAGTCGGCGCTGGCGTTGGGCGGCCGGGTACGCGTCCACGGGCTGGACCGGAGGATGGGTGGGGGGGCGATGGCTCCGGTGGCGGGCGCGTTCAACCTCACGTTGATGCACTACCCGGCCTGGGCGGACCGGGTGTCGCATCGGTCGGACCTGATGCTGGCGGGGCATAGTCATGGCGGGCAGGTACGGCTCCCGTTTTATGGGGCGCTGGTGCGTCCGCATGACGTGGGGCGGTATGAGCTGGGATGGTATGAAACGCAGGGAGGACCTTTGTACGTGAATCCGGGGATTGGGTGCCTTGGGTTCGACGTGCGGTTCAATTGTCGGCCGGAGGTATCGATCTTCGAGGTGGGCTGACACGGGGACGAGCGGGCGTTGGGACACGGCCGAGAGGGCATGGGTCGGCACGGGCGCGGTGGGCTGGATGGCGCCGGACAGCGGGGGATTTGGGGGAAGGCTGGCTTGAGGATTGCTGCCAAGGAGCATTTATTTGGCTTTTCCATGAGTTTATTGCGTCACGCGGCGGGATGGTGGGTCCTTGCAGGGGTTGCGGCGGCACGGTTGACGGGGCAGGTGACGATCACCGAGTTCCTGGCGAGCAATGGCAGGGGCTTGGTGGACGCGGATGGCGACCGGCCGGACTGGATCGAGCTTTGGAATGGCGGCAACACGGCGGTGAACTTGCAGGGTTGGTCTCTGACCGACGACGCGGCACAGCCACGGAAGTGGGTGCTGCCCTCCGCAAGCCTTCCTGCCGGGGCGTACCTCGTGGTGTTTGCCTCGGGGAAGAACCGCACGAACCACGCGGCTGCGTTGCACGCGAGCTTCAGCTTGTCGGCGGACGGCGAGTACCTTGCGTTGTTTCCGCCGGAGGGGCCGGCCGCGACGGAGTTTGCGCCGGGCTACCCGGCGCAGCGGGCAGACATCTCGTACGGGACCCGGGCGGGGCAGCGGTTCTACTTCAACCCGCCGACGCCGGGGGCGGCGAACGTGGGCGGCGTGGGGGACTTTGTGGCGGACACGAGGTTCAGCGTGGACCGGGGCGTCTTCGAGCAGCCTTTTGACTTGGAGATCACGTGCGCCACGCCGGGGGCGACGATCCGGTACACGACGAACGGGGCGCCGCCGACGGCCGGCACGGGGCTGGTTTATGCGGGGCCGGTCCGGGTCGCCCGGACGACGGTGATGCGGGCGGCGGCATTCAAGTCGGGGTTGCAGCCATCGGACGTGGACACGCAGACGTACCTCTTCCTGTCGGACGTGATCCGGCAGTCGCCGGCCGGGGCGGTGCCGTGGCCCGAGTGGCCGGCGCCGGGGAGCCAGTCGCAGACCTACAACTACGGGATGGACCCGCGGGTGGTGGACTCGCCGTTGTATGCGGCGCAGATCGTGCCGGCGCTGAAGGCGCTGCCGAGCTTCAGCGTGGTGACGACGCTGTCGAACCTGTTCGATGGCGCGACGGGGATCTATTCGAACCCCGGGCAGGACGGCCGGGACTGGGAGCGGCCCGCGTCGTTGGAGCTGCTTCATGCGGATGGTCGAAGAGGGTTCCAGGTGGACTGCGGCATTCGCATCCGGGGTGGATTCAGTCGTTCGACGGGCAACCCGAAGCATGCGTTCCGCTTTTTCTTCCGGGAGGCGTACGGGGCGGACAAGCTGCGTTATCCGCTGCATGCGGGCGGCGTGGAGGAGTTTGACGCGCTCGATCTGCGGACGTTCCAGAACTACTCGTGGAGCTTCGATCCCGGCAACGGTTCCAACGGCATCTTCATCCGCGACGTCTTCTCGCGGGACACGCAGTTGGCGATGGGCCAGCAAGGGGAGCGCGGCAACTACTACCACCTCTACATCAACGGCGTGTACTGGGGCATCTTCAACTCGTGCGAGCGGCCCGAGGCCAACTTCGGGTCCGTGTACTTCGGGGGCCGCCCGGAGGACTACGACGTGATCAAGGTCGAGGCAGGGCCGTACGCGATCAACGCGACGGACGGCGACCTTGCTGCATGGACGCGCCTTTACAACCTGTGCAAGGCGGTCACGGCGTCGAATGCCGAGGTCACCTTCTGGCGGGTGCAGGGACGCAACCCCGACGGCGCCCGCAATCCCGCCTACGAGAACCTCCTCGAGATCGACAACCTCATCGACTACATGCTGGTGATCCTCTTTGGCGGGAACCTCGACGCGCCCATCTCCAACTTCCTCGGCAACACCCGGCCGAACAACTGGTACGGCCTGCGCGACCGTTCCGGCGCGAACGGCGGGTTCCGGTTCATCTCGCACGACGCGGAGCACACGTTGCTGGACATGAACCAGAACCGGGTGGGGCCCTTCGCGGCGGGGAGCGACTCGGTGGCGTACTCGAACCCGCAGTACCTGTGGCAGCAGCTCTGGCAGAGCCCGACCTTCCGCCTGCGCGTCGCGGACCGCATCCAGCGGCACTTCCTCAACGGCGGCGCCTTGACCGTGGCGGCCGCCCAAGGGCGCTTTGCGGCGCGCACGAACCAGCTTTTCCTGCCGGTCGTGGCGGAGTCGGCGCGATGGGGCGACAGCAAGGTCTCCACGCCGTTGACGCGGGACGCGAACTGGCTGCCGGCCGTCAACCGCGTGATGAACACCTACCTGCCCTCGCGCGGGAACATCGTGCTGGCCCAGTTGCGCGCGGCCAACCTGTTCCCGGCCCTCGCCGCCCCCGTCATGACCCCTTTCGGCGGGACCGTCGAGCCGGGTGCCTCGCTCGTCCTCGCGAACCCCGGCGCCGGCGCGGTCGTGTTCACGACCGACGGCAGCGACCCGCGGGCCAACAACGGCGCCGAGTCGGCGTCGTCGCGGCGCTACACGGGGCCGCTGGCGTTGCGCTCGGCACGCGTGATCAAGGCGCGGGTGCACCGGGTGGACGTGGGCGTGGACGAATGGAGCCCCATGGTCGAGGCGACGTTTCATGTGCGGCAGGACACGTCCGGCCTCCGGATATCGGAGGTCCACCATCGTCCGGCGGCGGACGACCCACCGGGCGTGTTCGCGCGGGACGAGTTCGAGTTCGTGGAGTTGCACAACCTTGGGCCCGCCAGCGTGGAGCTTTCCGGGTTCCGCTTCGTGGATGGCATCGGGCTGGATTTCCCGATGGGGACGTTGCTGGAGGCGGGATCGTTCCTTGTGCTGGCGGAGAACCGCGAGGCGTTCGCGCGGCGGTACCCGGGGGTGACGGTGGACTTCGTGTACACGGGGCAGCTCTCGAACACGGGCGAGCGGATCGCCTTGGCGGACCCGTCCGGAAAGGTGGCCCTGGAGCTGGAGTACGGCGTGGGCCTGCCATGGCCCACGGGCGCGGATGGGCTGGGGTTTTCAATGGTCCCGACGAATCCGCTTGGCAAGCCCATGGCAGGGGACGCCTCGGCATGGCGCGCCAGTTCCCGCATGGGTGGCTCGCCCGGGACCGAGGATGCGTCACCGGGCGTGCTGCCCGTGGTCGTGAGCGAGGTGCTCAGCCATACCGACCCGCCGGCGTTGGACGCCGTGGAGTTGTTCAACCCGAATGATGCGCCCGCGCCGGTCGGCGGCTGGTGGCTGACGGACGACCCGGCGCGCCCGACGAAGTACCGGATCCCGGCGGGCACGACAATCCCCGCGCGGGGATGGCTCGTCCTCGATGAATCCAGCTTCAATGCGCCATCCCAGGGCACGAACGCGTTCCGGTTCTCGGCCATGGGCGACGAGGCGTACCTGCTGAGCGCAGACGCGGAGGGTCGGCTGACGGGGCACGTGGATGGCGTGACGTTCGGTGCGTCGTTCAACGGGGAGACGTTCGTGCGCTGGACGAACTCGTCGGGGGTGGTGTCGATGGCGCGCTCGACGGCCGCAACCCTTGGGGGCGCGAACGCGGCGCAGGCCATGTCGGGCGTGGTCTTGCAGGAGGTGCACTTCGCGCCGGGACCCGGCGAGCTGCCATTTGTCGAGGTGTGGAATCGCTCGGGGACGGACCAGCCGTTGCATGACGTGGACAACCCGGGGACCGCCTGGCGCGTGGACGGGATCGACATGGCATTCCCGGCGGGCTTCGTGTTGCCCGCGGGCGGCTACGTGGTGCTGGCAGGCACCGACCCGGCGCGGTTCAGGCAGAACTATGGCTTGCCACCCAACATTCCGGTTCTCGGACCCTGGCAAGGTTCGTTGCAGTCGAATGGAGAACGGCTCCGGTTGCAACGGCCGGACGGGCCGGTGTCGGTGACCAATGATGCCGGCGTGGTGTCGGTGGTGGTGCCCATGGTGACCGTGGACGAGGTCAGGTACGACGACGAGGCCCCATGGCCCGTGACGGGTGGGCTGACGGGAGTTCCCATGGAACGGCGCGATCCCACGCTTCCCGGGGATGACGCCATCGCATGGCGAGTCGGGACAGGCGGGCCCACGCCCGGTGCGTCGGCCGGGTCCAATCGTTCGCCGCGGGTCACGGCGGGCGCGGACCGCGAGCTGGTGTCGCAGGCGTTCCCGTTGGCGGTGGGGTTGCAAGGGTGGGCGACAGACGACGGCCTGCCGGAGCCCTCCAGGCTCCGTGGAGAGTGGACGCAAGTGGGCGGGCCTGCCGGCGTGGTGTTCCTGAACGGGGGCACGAGCAACGGGGTGGTAGAATTGCCGGGGCAGGGGACCTACGTGCTCCGATGGAAGGCCTTCGACGGCGAGCGCGAGGCGAGCGACGACGTGCAGGTGACGGTGAGCAGGCCGGGCACGGCGGCGACGTTGGTGCCGTTGGGCTCGACGTGGCGGTTCTTTGACCAGCGGCAGGACCTGGGCACGGGATGGCGCCAGCCGGGGCACGATGACTCGGCGTGGAAGAGCGGCCGTGCCCGCCTGGGCTATGGGGGTGACGGCGAGGTGACCACGGTGAACTCGGGCTCGATCATCGATCGCATCCCGACCACGTATTTCAGGCTGAGGTTCAACGTGCCGTCGGCATCGGCGGTGCGGGACATGAGGATCCAGTTGATCCGCGACGACGGCGCGGTGGTGTACCTGAACGGGACGGAGGTGATGCGCTCGGCCATGCCGGAGGGTGTGATCACGTTCGGCACGTTCGCGAGCCAGACGATCGGCGGCGCGGACGAGACGACGCCAGTGGAGGGGGTGGTGTCGCCGTCGCTGCTTGTCAACGGGGACAACGTGCTCGCGGTGGAGGTCCACCAGGTGAACCGGACAAGCTCGGACCTTGGCTTTGACCTGGCCTTGCTGGCGTCGGTGCTGGGGTCGAATGCCGCGCCGACCGCGAAGGCGCCGCCCCCGGCCGACGTGCGGTTGCCGGGGCGCCTGACGATGCGCGCGACGTTTTCCGACGACGGCCTTCCCGCGACGCCGGGGGTGCCGGGGTTCCAATGGTCCGTCGCGAGCGGCCCTGGACCGGTGACGTTCGCCCCGGCTGACTCGCCCCAGACCACGGCGACGTTCGACGTGCCGGGCACGTACGTGCTGCGGTTCACGGCCCACGACGGTGCCTTGTCGTCGTCTGACACGACGGTCGTGAGGGTGAGCGCCGCGCTCGTGCCGCCGGCGTTGTCGATGGCGCATGGGCCAGCGCCGTTGCTGCGGTTCGACGCGCAGGCAGGGGTGGCCTACCTGGTTCGTTGGCGGGCCACGCTCGGGGAAGGCGGGTGGCAGACGTTGGCAACCTATCCGGCCGGGGACGCCAGGGTGGTCGAGTTGCCGGCCATGGCTTCCGAGGACGAGCGGTACTTCCAGGTCGTGGCGGGTCCGTGAGGTGGTCCGGCATTTGCATCCATGACGGCGGATGCGGGACAGGCCGCGGGATGGAATCCCGGCTCCACCCAGCGCGCGCACCCCGATGGGCGTGAACGCCTCACGGGTCATCGGGACCCGCCCATCCCATGGCCTTGTCCGCCAACATGGGCAAGTGCCTGCATGCCCCGCCCCGCCCCGTGACGAGGCGCCTCCTCCGGGTTCTCCGGATGGCTCCGGAACGTCCATCGTGACTCCTTGCGACCCGGCCGCGTTCCCGGTCGGCGTCGCCTCAACCGCTCCGCGGCACGGATCACCTCCGCGTTGCGGCAGGGCGTCGCGGATGCCCTTCAGGTCGGCCGGGCTCATCTCTTGGCTCGCTTGGGGAGGGGCATGCCGGTGCACGTTCTGGTCCTCCAGGTCGTCGAGGACGACGGGCCAAAACCCCGCGTCCTTGCTGGCCGCGCGGGAGGCGGCCGACGACCTGACAACCGTGTTGCCGGACGTTGCGGTGCTGCCGTCGGAGTTCCCCGGTGCGGTCGTAGCCGGTGGCACGGACGCCTCGCTTGGGGCGACGCTCCAGCCGCAGGGCCTCCGGGACGCTTGCGATTCGCAGCTCCACGCGGCCATCCCCTCGACGAATGCGACCCCAATCCTCTCGTCATGGAGGCATGTCGCGAGGAATTCCCCGCTGCATGCATCTCGGAATCCATGCATGAGGTGGCATGGAGTTTTTTCACGCCAGGACGCCAAGCGGACCTGCCTTTTCACCCCCCGTCGGTGGGGCGTGAGGCGAGAACCGGACACTCAGGAACTGCTTGCGCGCGGGTCGGGGTGCGGCGCCTTGCCTTGCGGCCCATGACATGGCCCCGTCTCTGCGATGCGCCGCGCAGGCACCCTGTCCGCGTGACGAGGCACCAGCACGCAACCGGGCAACGCCCGCGCGAAGGCGTGCGCATCCCATTCATCAATGGCACCGGGCCATGGCGACGCCCTTGCGATTTCTTGGCCAGAGGTGTCCCCATTCATGGCGGTCACGATCACCCCGCCGCAACCCCGCCATTCGCGATCAACCGACGCGCACGCCGAATCCATTCCCTGTCACGCGACCGCTGGAAACGGGGGGCATGCTCGTCATCCTCGAGCACTTCCCTGGCAAGCGCGAGCGCGTCTTCTCGCTGCCCGCGCGACGCCAGCAACTCCGCGTGCTGCACGCGTGCCCGGGGATATCCATGGTTCCGGTTCACCTCTTCCCATGCGGCGATCGCGGCCGGCACGTCGCCCAGGGCGGTGCAGGCCTCCGCCAGCGCCATCTGCGTGTGCCCGTAGTCGTGCCGGGGGTCGCTTGCCAGCACCTCGGTCAGGAGCGGCCGCGCCTCGGACGGTCGCCCGAGCCGCATCAAGCATTGCCCAAGATGAGCCATGGCATCCGTGTCGCCGGGGTCGCGATGGAGCGATGCCCGGTAGCTTGCCTCTGCCTTCTTGAACTCGCCCCGGGCAAACAACGCGTCCGCGAGGTCGAGATGGTCGCGCGCGTGGTCGAGGTGATGGATGCGGGCCTGGATCTCTCGGATGCGCGCCCGCTGCCTTGCGCCGGGAAGCTCGAACCCGGAAAACCTACCTCCCGACGCCCCCTGAGGCCGGTACACGAGGAAGTAGTACATCATCGCTGAAAACACCGTGAACACGGCAATGCATGCCGCCCAGATCCATTCCTGCCGCCTGATGGCGTCCACGAACATCCACAACGAGAACCCGAATGCCATCAAGGCCACCGGACTTCCCAAAAGGAAGTCCGGGTGCATCAACCCCTCGAGCAGCGATCCCAACATCATGCATGGCATTATCCGTGCATCTGCCCGCCGGGCCAGCGTGAAGGCTAACAGGGGCCGGCGGGCCCTCCTCGCGCCGGGACGCCGAGACGCCAAGGACGCCGGCTCCTGGGTGCCGATGCCGGGAACCGCGCCCATCCGCGGTCATCGCAAGCCGGCAAGCATCCTGCCGAAGCCGACGTGAGCTGTGACTCGGAGGATACCCGGACGCTTGCGCCGGGACTTGGGTCCCCGGCGTCATGGCTGGCACGAAACCACGAGCCGGGCGACGGGAGCGCAGCAATCCCATGCGAGGACGCTGCATTGGATTCGGGCGTGCTTGATCGACCTGCTTCCGCACATCCGTCGGCCTTCGCTCGTCATGGGCCTCGAACCACCCCTCGCCCTGCCCCCGCCTCGCCCTGCGGTAGCCTCGGCTACGCCATCACGTCCGTCATCACTGCATCGACCCGCCTCCGCTGGCGGTCGGGTGATGTCGAATCCCACCCATGGCTGGCGTTTTGCAGCGGGGGTTCTTCGTGGCCACCGGGGCGCGAGCGAAGACTTGGGAGGCGGGAGGGGGCGCGCCTCCTCGCCGTGCTGCGGGAAAGCCCCGTGGCTTCATCGCTTGTTCGTCGCACACCGCTGCGGGCCGGCTTCGTCCTCGCGTCTTGCCCCGGGGCCCTCTTGAGGCAAGCCAACACCCGAGAGGGGTGCGGCACGACACTAGGCCAAGGCCTTGACCTGCTTGACCTTGG
>CAIYFP010000531.1 GCA_903925515.1 uncultured Verrucomicrobiota bacterium | reverse complement strand
CCTCACAGACCTCTGCGGGTCTGCTCGTCACTCGCGCCTCGTTGGACACGAAAATCCCTCGCGGCGAAACACCAGCCATTGGTGAGACACGACACTAGGCTGGGGCGGTGCCGGCTGCCCGGATGAAGTCGCGGAAAAGCCTTCGGAACTCCGCGCCCCGGGGCGCAAGGCGCTCGGGATGGAACTGGGTGGCGACCATCCACGGGCGCCCTGTGGCATCCGCCCATTCCATGGCCTCCACGACGCCGTCGGGTGCGACCGCGACGGGACGGAGCCCCGGGGCGATGTCGCGGACGGCCTGGTGATGGGTGCTGTTGACGAGCAGGGACCGACGCCCCGTCGCGCGCGACAGCCACGACCCTCGTTCCACCACCACTGGATGCACGGGCTCGTCCTTCCGCTCGGCCTGGTTGTGGACGACGTCGCCGGGACATTCGGTGGGTAGGTCGATGTACAAGGTGCCGCCGAGGGCGACGTTTAACACCTGCATGCCTCGGCAGATCGCCAGCAACGGCACGGGGCGCCCGGCCCATAGGCCCAGCAACTCCGCCTCGAACACGTCCCGCTGGCCGTCCACTCCCACGCAGCGCGAGGCGATGTCCGCGCCGACGTCCGGCCTATGCCATGCCGCCGCGATGTCGTCACCGCCGGTGAGGAGGAGCCCGTCGCAGCGCCGCAGCGCCTCTCGGATCGCCCCGGGGTCGGGCGTGGGCGGAAAGATCCACGGCAACCCCCCCGCCGCCAAAACGGCGTCCGTGTAGCGCATCGAGAGGCTGGTGCTGCGGTCGTCGAATTCCGCGCCCTTCGCATGGGGAGAGGCGGCGACCAAGATGAGGGGACGCTGGGGCGGCGAGGAGTCCATGAGTCAATCGAGGGGATGGTCCGGGAACAATTCCCGGATTCGCTTGCGCACGACGACGATGTCACGGGGCTTGAAGCGTCGGCGCACATGGCCGCGCTCAAGGGCGTCGAGGAGGGCCAGCCAGTCGTGCAACGGGGGGTCCGGCAAGGGAATCCACTCGATGTCGCGCCCGCGCCGCCTCGGGCGCTCGTAGAACCGCCAGGTGTCGCTCACGTGCTGTGCGTACACATGGCGCTTCCGGCCATCCTCCCCCTCCGTCGTCCAGCCCAGCTCAGCCTTCGCTCCCATGGTTCCCTAATGCGTCGCCCCGGGCATGGCCTCGGGGATGTCCACGGCCGCGACCGCCATGGCCGCGATGCCCTCCCGGCGCCCGACGAAGCCCATGCGCTCGTTCGTCGTTGCCTTGACCCCCACCTTGCCGGGGTGGATGCCAAGGGCGGACGCGATGCGTTCCTTCATCTGCGCGATGTGCGGGAAGATCTTCGGGCTCTCGGCCACGAGGGACGCGTCGATGTTCACGATGCGGCCTCCGCGTGCCGTCACGCGGCGCGCCGCCTCCTCAAGGAAGATGCGGCTTGGGGCATCGCGCCATGCGGGTTCGGTGTTGGGGAACAAGTGCCCGATGTCCACCTCGCCCACGGCGCCGAGGACGGCGTCCGTGATCGCGTGCAGCAACGCGTCGGCGTCGCTGTGCCCCTCGAGCCCGTGCGTGTGCGGGATCTCGACCCCGCCCAGGAACAACCGGCGCCCCTCGACCAAAGCATGGACATCGTACCCGATGCCGACGTGAACCATGGGGCAAGGTTGCGCCGCGAGGGGAAGCAAACGCAAGGACGCGGAGCCCTCGCGTTCCGGCAAGGCCTGCAAGCGGCCCCTGCCTGCCGCTCGGCGGTTCACCCGCGGCTCACGGCCAGCTTGCTGCGAAGGATGGCGACGAGCTCGTGGGCCTGGGGAACGCCGACGGCGAGGCTTGCGAAGGCGTAGGCCCCGAGCGCGGCAAGGCCGGGCACGAACACCGCTCCGCATTGCCGCAGCTTGCCCGCGTGACCCACCCATGTCTCCCAAAGCGTGTTGCCGCCCCATGCCACCACTCCCGCCATCGCGGCCAACGCGAGCATCCGGCCCACCGAGGGCAAAAGGTGCCGGGCCTCGAACTTGGGCATCTTGCGTCCAAACGCGTAAAGGAGCAGCGCGGCGTTGAGGATGGCGCTGAGCGCGTTGGCGGCGGCGAGGCCCGCCTGCTGGAACGGGAACGCAAGGAACAACGCCACGACCACGTTCGTCCCAAGGCAGAACACCCCGACGCGCATCGGGGTCCGGGTGTCGTCCAAGGCGTAGAACGCCCGCGAGAGGATGCCGGTGATGGAGGTTGCCAGCAGGCCGGGCGCCAGGAACCGCAGTGCCATGGCGGCACGCCCGGTCGAGGCCTCGTTGAAGCGACCTTGCTCGAACAGAAGCCGGATGATGGGCTCGGCCAGGACGATCAGGAGCACGGAGGCAAGGCCGTTGAGGAACCCGATGTGAAGCATGCCCTCGCCGAGCATGCGCCGGAACTCGGGGAGCTTCTTGTCCGCCGCATGGCGGCTGAGCTCGGTGAGCAGGAAGGTGGCGACGGACACGCCGATCACGCCCTGCGGCAGCTCAAGGAGCCGCACGGCGTAATTGTAGGAGGCGAGGACATGGTCGGCCTGCAACGAGCCGATGACCTGGGTGGCCACGACGTTGAACTGGTACGCCGCGACGCCCAGCGTCGCGGGCACGAGCCTCCGAGCCGATTCCCGCACCGTCGGGTCCGCCCATGGCCATGACCATGCCCACCGGAAGCCCTCCCGGCGCAGCGCGGGCCACTGGAAGGCGGCCTGGGCGATCCCGGCGAGGATCACGCCGACCGCCAGCCCGGAAACCTGCTGCTCCAGCGTCGTGCCAAACCACGGCGCGAGCCCGTACACGGAGCCGATCATGACGAGGCTCATCATGGCGGAGCCCATGGCCGGCACGAAGTAATGGCCCCGCGCGTTCAACAGGGCCATGAACACCGCCGCCACGCACACGAAGGCCGCGTACGGCAACATCACGCGCGTCAGCCTCAGCATCATCTCGCGCTGCGACGACATCGGCGTCCACTCGACCAGCGCCGTGGCCAGCAGCAGGAGCAAAACGATCCCGGCGATGCAGGCGCCCGCGACGGCCAGCGTCACGGCCGCGCCGCCGCGCAGGGCGGCCTCCGGGCCCTCCTCCCTCTCCCGTCGGGCAAACACCGGCACGAACACGGCCGTCAGGGCCCCCTCGCCCAGCAAGCGCCGGAAAAGGTTCGGGATCGTGAACGCCGCGATGAATGCGCTCGCCACCGCCGTGTCGCCGAAAAACCACGCGTACGTGGACTCCCGGAGAAACCCCAGCACGCGGCTCGCGAGGGTCGCGGCCGCCGCCGCGCCCGAGGACTGCACCAGCTTGGACATCGTCACGCCGACCTTGCGGGCGCGCCCCGCCCGTTTCCCAGTTCCAACTTGCTTCTTTTCACCCGCACCCGCGCGGACATGCTTCCCCCATGCGCATTGTTTCATTCGCCGTCGCCGCCTTGCTGGTTGCCCTGCCCTCGCTCGTGCCTTCCCACGCGGAAGAGAACGTGCGTCCCGATGGCAAGCCCGCGTTTGCCAACCTCGACGTCCCGGGCTTCGAAAGGCTGCGCGCCCACACCAACCACGTCGTCCTCGACGTCCGCACCAAGGCCGAGTTCGACCTCGCCCACATCCCCGGCGCGCTCAACCTCGACGTCAATGGCCCGGACTTCGAGAAGGAGGTCGGCAAGCTCGACCGCTCCAGGCTTTACCTTGTCCATTGCGCGTCCGGCATCCGCAGCATGAAGGCCTGCAACATGATGCGCCCCCTCGGGTTCACCAACCTCCACAACCTCCAGGGCGGCTTCCGCGCATGGGACAAGGCCCAGCGCGCCCCCAAGAAGTAGCCAGGCCGACGTCGCCGCGCCTCGTTCGCCCATGGCTTCCGCACCCCCGCCGATGTCTCCCGAGGAACGCCTGCACGCGCTCGGCCTCGCCCTTCCCGTGCCACCGCCCGCCGTGGCCGCATACGAGCCATGGGCCCGCTCGGGCGACCTCGTCTTCACGTCGGGCCAGCTTCCATGGCGGGACGGCGTGATGGCCTACGCGGGCCGGCTGGGGGCGGAGCTCAACGTCGAGCAAGGATACGATGCCGCACGCATCTGCGCCCTCAACGTCCTTGCCCAGCTCAAGGCGGCCGCCGGCTCCCTCGACCGCGTCGTGCGCCTGCTCCGCGTCGAGGGCTACGTCCATTGCGCGCCCGGCTTCCGGGGTCATCCGCAGGTGCTCAACGGTGCGTCCGACCTGTTCAACGCCGTCCTTGGGGAAGCCGGGCGCCATGCCCGCCTGGCCGTCGGCATCGCCGAAATGCCCATGGACGCAGCCGTCCAGCTCACGGCCACCGCGAGGGTTCGCTCGCAACGGCCGGCGGCATCCAAACCCTGAACCATTCCCCTGAACCCACCCCAACCCGAGATGCAACCCATGAACCTTGCACCCCTCGTCGCCGGCATCGTGCTGGCAACGGTCGCGGGCTGGTGCGCGGAACCCGAGAAGGACGCAGCCCTTCGCCGCCCGCCGCCGGCCGCCTCGTCCGTCGCGCCCATGTCGTCGCCGGGTGGCGCGGGTCATCGCCTGACGCTGACCAACGGCGGCGCACGCGTGCCCGTGGCCGTCGTGCGCGGCAACCCGCGCCAGATGGGATGGCATCTTGGGCGCCTCATGCGGGACGAGATGGCCCGGCTCGTCCCGGCTGCGGTCGCGGGGTTCAAGGCGGAGCTGAAGATCGACGACTCGGTGCTCGACCATGCATGGGCCGCCACGGCCGCGCACACCGACCCACGCCTTCTTCAGCAGCTCGTGGGATTGGCGGAGGGCAGCGGCATGGACGTCCGCCTCCTCCAGCACGTCCACTGCCTGCCGCTGCTCATGCCCTACTCGTGCAGCAGCATCGCGGCATGGGGAAAGGCCACGGCGGACGGCCACCTGTACCAAACCCGCAACCTGGACTGGTCCCTGCGCGCGGGCGCGCACGAGTTCCCGGTGGTGGTCGTGTACGTCCCCTCGTCGGGTCATCCCCATGTGACCCCGTCGTTCGCGGGCTTCGTCGGCGCACATTGCGGGATGAACGCGGCGGGGATCGTCCTCTCGGAAATCGGCGACGCGTCGGCCAAGGAGATGCCTTATGACGTCCACGCGCCGCACTTCACCGCATGGTTCCGCACGTTGCTCTTCGACGCCCGCACGGGGACCGAGGCGTTGTCGATGTTCCACAAGGTGCCACCCACGAAGCGGTATCACTTTGTCTTCGGCGACGGGCTCGCGGATCGGCGCGCGGTCAAGGTCCGGGCGCATGCCGGCAAGGGCTTGCCGGCGCCCGAGATCGACGTCTGGCAGGATGACGACCCCAGGGACGAGTTGGCCCCGAAGGTCCTTTCCTGTGCCGTGTACCATGACGAGGGACGAGGGGTGTTCCCCGCATTGAGCGGCGCCGTGGGCAAGCTGGACGGCGAACGGATGATCGCACTGGCGAACAGCATCCCGATCAAGGGCGGCAACGTGATGAACGCGGTCTTCGACGCGACCGGCATGCGCCTTTGGGTCAGCTACGCTGGAGGCGGGCTGGAGGCGTACGAACGTCCGTACGTCCACCTCGACCTCGCCCGCCTCGACGCCGACGCCGACGGTCGCCCGGACTTCCAGCAGCAACCGGCCTCCACCGTCCCGCCCGCGCCCGCGCGCCGGCCTTGAGGCCCTTCCCCGCTCGGGGACATCGCCGCCTCTGGACGCATGCTGGGCCCTCGTGGGGTGCCTCCGTGTCGCCCACCGACGCCCGCGACGGGCCCGGTGGACGTCCTGCACCGGGTGTCCTCCGAATTCCCATCGCCTTGCCCCTCGGGGAGGCCTCCGGCCTTGTCAGCCCAGCCACCTCATCCACGGGTTGGCCAAGGGCTTGCCTTGCCATGTCCCTGCCCGCCACAAGCGAGCGGGAACCCATGGCTTGCGGCAACGAACGGTCGAGGGCTCAAGCCCATGTGCGGCGAGCGCCTCGGAGCCCAGCACGCGTCCTCCCCGGGGGCCGCCGCCTCCGCGGCTCCATGCCTCGGCGGGAACCCGCCTCCACCGACCCGATCCCGCACGCCATGCCGCCATGAAGGCCCAGGATGCCACTTTGGTCCCTGCCTGCGGACGCGGGGCGGGTTCATGTGCTGAGTGGCGGTGACGAACGGGTCGAGCCGGCACGCGTTGGCGTGGGCGACCTCCAACACGCGGGATGAACAACCGGATGATCAAGCGGCTGGGGCGCGAGCTGGGACGGTGGCTTCGCGAGCACGGGGAGAGGCGGTCGCACCAGGCGCCGGGAAACGCGTTTCAGGCGGAGGTGTGCCGGGACCCGTCCTTGCATCGAGGCGAGCACGGCAAGCGATGAACACGACGAGCCGCGGCGAGCGCATGGGGCGCGTCCAGCACTCCGGTCGCGCCTTCGCGGCTCCCCAAATCCTCGCGCAAGGAGGTGGGAAGCTCGCGATCCCCGAGCGGGCGAGTTGCGGCAGGCTCCGTGCCCACACGCCACATTGGCGGATGGGCATGAACCCAACCTTGGGCATCCATGAGGCTGCATCCTTCGCGTCATGGCGGCATGGCGTGAGGAAGTCCCCGTCTCATGCATCACGGAATCCGTGCATGAGGCGGCTTGGATTATCTTCACGCCACGACGCAAGGAGGACCTGTCTTTTCAAGCCTCCGTCGGCGCAGCGTGAGGCGAGAACCGGGCACCCAAGAAGTGCTCGCGCGCGAATCAGGGGGCGCCCCGCGGTCTGGCGACGCCCCATGCGCCGCGGAAGCGTCGGGACGGGCACGAGGCCAAGGACATCAGCGGAGATTTCCAGACCCCGGCCCCTCACATGAACCGGCCGGGAATGGGTCCGCGGAATGGGGGCCACTTCAGGCGCCACGCCATCCTCGACTACGAGCCGCCCATCATCGTGAACTTCCCAACGGCGGCTGCTCGGGAGTGGACGTGCAGCTTTCCATAGATGCGGCGGATGTGCGTGGCGACGGTGCTCGGGCTGATGCCTAGCTCGCGCATGATCTCCTTGTTCTGCCGGCCCAGTGCCAAGAGCTGGAGGACCTTGCGTTCCCGTTCGGACAATGGGTCGGGGGCGCTGACCTTGGCGGCGTTGTGTTGGAAGTACTGCACGACTTGGCGAGCCACGGTGCTGCTCATGGGCGAGCCGCCGGCGTGGACCTCCCGCAGCGCCTCCAGCAGCGTGGCCCGGTTGGTTCTCTTCAGGAGGTAGCCCGACGCCCCGGCGGTCAGCGCCTCGAAGACGTGGTCGGCGTCCCCGTACACCGTCAGCATCACGAACTGGATGTCGGGCGCCCGTTGCTTGAAGTCCCGTACGCATTCGATACCGCTGCGGCCGGGAAGCTTGATGTCCATGAGGACGATGTCTGGGCGGTCACGCAGGAGGTTGGCCTCGGCCTCGTGGGCATTGCCGCTCTGGCTGACGCAGGCGAGGCCGGGCGTTTGGCTGATCCAGTCTGCCCAGAGCTGCCGCGACTCCTCGTCGTCATCGACGATGGCAATGCGCACGG
>CAIYFP010000530.1 GCA_903925515.1 uncultured Verrucomicrobiota bacterium | reverse complement strand
TTGGTGATCCTCAAGCAGGAGGGTGGTGGGGTGCCCGAGGTATTGGCCGGGCTGACGGTCCACGATCACCTGCCGGTGTCGTTCCTGGGCGAGGTCGAGGGTGGGGATCGTGTAGCCGGTCGGGAGAGGCTTCGGGGGCGGCGTCGATCCCGCGTTGCCCATGAGATGTGAAACGAGGGATGCAAGCACCGCGAGGGGGCGGGCGATGTTGAGGAACCGGATCATGTGCAAGGTCCATGGATAGCCGAAGCCATCGGGTTGAAGTCGAGCCTGTTCATCCGCCTCGGTGGCAACGCCGCGCGTCCCGAAGTGGTCGGCGGGATCTGGAGAGGCGGCGGTGAGCCGACGGTTCCGGCTGGGCGGGGGCATGGGGTAGCGGCCGGGGACGGCCGCGCTCCCAGGGGTGAGCGCGCACGACGCCTTCGAGAACAACAACGCCTTCGGGTAGCGCCGGTTGCAACGGGCGGTGGACTCGTTGGGGGGGCTTGGCCGTAACGATGCCATGGGATCGGTCGTGCTTGCTCGATCTGCCTCCGCAAATCCTTCGTCGTTCGCTGGTTTCGGGCCTGGTACGGGCCCGAGGCTCGATCACTCCTCGGCTTGCGGAAGCATCCGCTTCGCCATCACGACCCTCCCAACGGCATCGTTACGACCTCGCAAGGGTTGCCCCCGGGCAGGTCGGTGGCAGGACGCGGCATCTTGGAGACACGAGAGGCGAAGGAGGCTGCGGCCCTGGAGGTGGAGGACGTGCGGAAGTCCTATGGCGAGCGACTCGTCCTGCGTGGGGTGGGGTTTCGACTGGAGCGGGGCGAGCGCCTCGCCTTGGTGGGTCCATCGGGATCGGGGAAGACGACGTTGCTCAATTGCCTGGGCAGGGTGGACCGCCCGAACTCGGGATCGATCCGGGTGCATGGGGAGGATGTCACGCGGATGGACTCGGATGCCATGGCGGGCCTGCGGCGGCGTCGGGTGGGAACGGTGTTCCAGTTCTTCCACTTGCTCCCGACGTTGACGGCGGCACGGATCCGTTCTCGACGCTGGCGTGGGTGGGATCGGATGCGACCCCGCGGCACGTCGGGCCGGATCGTTTCCAATGGGAGGTGACGGGACGCTGGACGAGCGGCGTGACGGGAGCGCGGTATCCCAATCGGGTGCGCCTGACGGCCCCGGCCCTTCAGGGATCGGGCACGCGGACATTGTCGTTGGAGCCGTTGCTGGACGCCCAGGAGATCGTCGATCCGCTGGGCGGGGTGGCCTACTGGGAGGGGGCGTGTCGTGTGCGCGACGAATCCGGGAGGGTGGTGGGCCGCGCGTACTTGGAATTGGCCGGTTATATCGGCCGCTTGCGGGACAAGTTTCGGTAGCTTGCCGGCGGGCGGGCCGGGCCGACGGACTGCGATGTGCGGCGCTTGCTCCGGTGGTGATTGCCTTCATGGAAGGCCACCACCGGAGGCGCGGTGCCGAAGGAGGGTTCTAGCGCTTGAAGGACATGGGCGCGCCTTGTGCCAGGGGCAGTTCGTGGGCGCAGGGTTGATTGGTGGGGGCATCGGCCGCGCGGTCCGTGGGCTGGACCACCCCGTTTTGCAGCATCCACGCCTCGACCTCGTCGCCGCTGACGTCGGCCAGCATGTGTCCGTTGATCTCGACGCAGGGTTGGCGGGTCTGGCCGGTTTTCTCGACCATCTCCTGGAAGCACTCGGGGCGATTGATGATGTCGCGCTCGTCGAAGGGCAGGTCGTGCTTCTTGAACACGGCACGGACGCCTGCGCTCCATCCACACCACGGCTTGAGCCAAGCCACAATCCTGGGTTTTTCCCTAGCCATCTTGAGGGGCCAGCATGTCCAAGGGTTGACGAAGTGCAACCGTCGAGGGGCAAGAGCCCGGCAGGCCGAACTGTTTCTGGGTGTGTGATGAAGGGATCGCGTCGGGGGCGGCACCGATGCGACGCCGGCGGGGAGGGTTCGTTGTTCCGCCCGGGAATTGCATGGGGCAGTCTGCGCCGCGGATGACCTTCGCGAGGTGGACAGCCCTGATGTTCTGGCGGCGCATGGGGGCGATCCCTTTGTTCTGGCGTTTCCAGGTCGGCGGATGGCTCGCCTACACGGTGCTGACATTCCCTCTCAAGCTTTTCTTTTGGGGCTCGGCAGAAAACGCGGCCGCAATGACGTTGGTGCGGGAGACGTTCGGGTTCGTGGCGACGCTGGGGCTGAGGGCGCTGTACCGGCGGGTGCCGATCGGGCTGGGGCGTCCAATGCAGCTGGCCGTGGTGGTGATGGCGTTGGGCTTGGGCTTGGCGTTACTTGAGGCTTGGTGCTGTGGCTGGCTGGAATCTGTCTCGCGGCCACCCTCGTACCCGGGCTTGCCAAGGCTTGGGATCATCTATTTCCGTGGCCTGCTCTACAGTGTATGGGGCATGTTGTATTTGTGGATCAGGGAGCGGATGCGGGACGCGGCGCGCATGCGAGCACTTGCGGAGGCGGAGGCGAGGGCGCAACGCGCGGAATTGCTGTTGCTGAAGGCCCAGGCGAACCCGCACTTCCTGTTCAACGCGTTCAACACGATTCTCGCGGGGTTGGAAGGGGAGCCCAAGGCGTTGCAACCGATGGTGCAAGGGCTTGCTGACTACCTTCGCTATTTGCTTCGCCACCGGGAAAAGGCTGATGCCCCGTTGTCGGAAGAGTTTGATGCGGCGGCCAACTACCTCGCGGTCGAGCAGGCGCGATTCGGGGCGGACCTTGAGACCGAGTGTCGATTGGGGCCGGCCGCGCGCGATTCCTCGGTTCCCGCCGTGCTCGTGCAGCCGTTGATTGAGAACGCCGTGAAACACGGGATGAAGACATCCCCCATGCCGTTGCGCGTTTCCGTGACGGCGGACATGGCAGACGACGGAAGGGTGTGCATCGAGGTCACGAACTCGGGCGAATGGATCGAGCCCGCTGCAGGGGGGACGGAAGATCACGAGGGGGGCCATGGCCTTGGAATCCTTCGACGACGGTTGGGGATCCTCTACGGGGATCGCCACGCGTTCGACGTGGAGGCGCGGCGCGGCCAGGTCCGCGTCCGGGTCATGGTCCCGACGATGTCGGCCATGGAGGGCCCGGCATGAGCGTGAGCGCGCCATGGACCTGTGTGATCGTGGACGACGAGGAGCCGGCTCGGCGTCGGATGCGGGCGTTGCTGCGGGCGCATTCCGTGGTGGTGCTGGGCGAGGCATCGGACGTGCCGGGGGCCGTGGAGGCGTGCCAACGGCATCGGCCGTCGATCTTGTTCCTCGACATCCAGCTTCGCGGGGGGCTGGGGCTCGACGTGCTGCCGCTCATCGATGTGCGTCCTTGGGTGGTCTTGGTGAGTGGCCATGATCGATATGGCGTTCAGGCCTACGACCTGGGTGTTCACGACTACTTGCTCAAGCCGGTCAGCGCGGCCCGCCTCGGCGTCGCCATGGCGCGCGCGAAGATCCCGCAGGATCCGACGCCGTCCGACGCCCCGGTGTTCCTCGTGGCCGAGGGCCGCAGGCAGGTCGTGGTCCCCTGGCGAGAGATCACGCACGTGGAAGGGGAGGAGAACTACACCAAGGTTCACTTGGTTGGGCAGGGGGCGATCCTGGTACGACGGACGATGGCGGAATGGGAGCAGTGCTTGCCTAGGG
>CAIYFP010000529.1 GCA_903925515.1 uncultured Verrucomicrobiota bacterium | reverse complement strand
CCCGCCCGCGCCGCACCAGACGTTGCACGGGACGGTGCGGGATGAGCAGGGAAACCCGTTGAACCTGCCGAAGGCAACCGTGGTGCTGGAGACGCCCGGCGGGGCCTTGGTGACGGCGGCGATCCGCACGACGACCGACGTGGACGGCAACTACGAGATCTTCGCCCCGATGGACAGCGGGGTCACCAGTTCAAGGTACAAGCCGTCGGCGATGTTCCCGGCGGTGGCGTTCCGGCTGAAGGTGCGGGTGGGGAACATGACGTACCTGCCGATCGAGATGAGCCGGGTGAACGGGTTGGTGGCGGAGCCCGGGAAGACGGCGCGGGTGGACCTGACGTTGGGGGAGGACGCCGATGGGGACGGGATGCCGGACGCGTGGGAGCGGACGTTGATGGCGGCGTCGGGGCGCGGGGGAACGATCGGGGACGTGAAGTCCCATGCGGACGATGACGGGGATGGGATCAGCAACTTGAACGAGTACTTGGCGGGGACGTATGCGTTTGATCCGGGCGATGGGTTTGTGGTGACGGCGAAGGGGGTTCAAGAGGGTCGATCGGAGCTGGAGTTCCTTGGGTTGCGCGGTCGGACGTACACGGTGGAGGCGTCGGCGGACATGACGGGATGGAAAGCGGTGAAGTTTGGGGTGGCCGGGGAGGCCGCGAGCACGACGGAGCGTGACCGGTACATGGCGGACGACGTGAAGCCGGTGCGGGTGCGCGTGGGGCGTGGGGCGACGGCGGAGGACCGTCGGTTTTTCCGGGGGGAGGTGCATTGAGCTCCGAGAAGGCACGCGGCGTGCGCCATGGAGGTGCCGTGAGGTGGCTGGCCACGAGCGGCGGCGGGGTTGGGGACTGGCTGGCTGGCCAGAAAAAATGCATCAGCGGCAAGATGCCGCTGCCACCTTCCATGAAGGCCGAAAGAGAGTGGAAGCGGCTTCCAGCCGCTTGCCCGGAGCGTGGCAGAGCCGTCTCAGGTCTGGCTGGGTCACGTCCGGCGGCAAGATGCCGCTGCCACGTTTACGGCGGGTGGATGGATTGGGCCGCCATTTGGGCAAGGCGCGGGGGGGCTACGGGCGGGGACATGCCATGATTTCCATGGGAGGGGCTTGGAGATCCCATCCGCCATCGCCGGGATGGGTTTGACGAGGTGGACGTGGCGGGCAGGGGAAGCTTGAAGGGCGGGAGGCGTTTGCCGTAGCAATGGGGGGCGCTTAAGGGGGGCAGTGGGCGCGCCAAGGGATGCTGTTTAATAGTTGGACATTTGCCGCGTTCCTGCCGGTGGTCTGGTTGCTGCACCATGCATGGCGGCGTGCGTGGTGGCAGGTCGGGGTGCTGACGGTCGCGAGCCTTGCTTTCTACGGATGGCACACGCCGTGGCTGGTGCCGTTGCTGATGGTTTCGACTGGGCTCAACTCGTGGGCGGCGCGGGAGTTGATGAGGCCGGGTGCGCCGTTGGCGCGGCGGCGGCGCGTGATGTGGGGGGCGTTGGGGTTCAATCTTGGGGCGCTGGGATTCTTCAAGTATGCGGGGTTGGTGGTGGGGACGTTCTGGGATGGGGCGTCGGGTTCATGGATTGGGAGCATCCCGCTGCCGATCGGCATCTCGTTTTACACGTTCCAAGGGATCAGCCTTGTGATGGAGAGCTGGCGGGCTGGGGCCTCGGGTTTCCCGGGGCTGGAGCCGCCGCGGGGGAGGAAGGAGGAGGGTTGGTTTCATGCGCGGGTCTGGTTCTTCAAGGCGTTCTTTCCGCAGTTGATCGCGGGGCCGATCGTGAAGGCGGGGGAGTTCTTCCATCAGATCGGCCCGAAGCGGTTGTGGGACGTGGACTGGGGAGGGGCGTTGAGGAAGCTGGTGCTGGGTTTTTTCCTGAAAATGGTGGTGGCGGACAACCTGAAGGAGGCCACGGCGGCGTTGGCATGGCCTGGCTTCATGGAGCTGCCGCGGGGGAGCCTGCTGTTGCTGTTGTATGGGTTTTCGTTCCGGATCTTCGCGGACTTCGCGGGGTACTCATTGATTGCGCAGGGGCTGGCGCGGTTGTTTGGATATGAGCTGCCGCTGAACTTCCTGCATCCGTACCTTGCGCCAAGCCTCACGGATTTCTGGAGGCGCTGGCACCTGTCGTTGTCGAGCTGGCTGAGGGAGTACCTGTACATTCCGCTTGGGGGGAACCGGCACGGGGAGGCGCGGACGTACGTGAACTTGTTTCTGGTGATGTTCCTTGGGGGGTTGTGGCACGGGGCGGCGTGGAGCTATGCGGCATGGGGTACGGCGCATGGGGTGGGGCTGGCGTTGGAGCGATGGACGGGCGTGGGGCGAGGGGACCCGGGGCGATGGCCGTTGTGGAGGCGTGCGTTGGGATGGGTGGTGACGTTCCACGGGGTGTCGTTGCTCTGGTTGCTGTTCCAGTTGCCGGACATCCGGCATGCGTGGGGTTTTGTGCGGTGCCTTGCGACGAACGGGGACGGGGTGTTGCCGCAGTCGGCGTTCGTGATCGGGTTGTTTGGGCTGCCGGTGGCGTTGCATCACGCGTGGGGGGGGCTGGCGTCGTGGCGGGCGGGATGGGCTCCGGCGTGGCGGGCGAGGGTGGAGGCTTTGGCGTACGGGACGATGCTGTTCCTGGTGTTGGTGAACTCGGGGAGCGGCGGGGACTTCATCTATTTCCAATTCTGATCATGATGCGAGGGGGCACAAGGCAGGCGCTGGGGATCCTTGGCGTGGCGGCGGTCTTGATGGCGGCATGGGCATGGCTTGCGGAAAGGCCGGGGATGGCGGCGGAGTTCGCGGAGTACAACGAGGCGGCCAACCGGATTCGGATCGAGGGGTATCTCGCGCGAGGGTCGGCACCGTCGAATGTGATCGTGGGGTCGTCGTTGTCGGGGCGGTTGCTGGCGTCGTATTTCAAGGGGACGCGGCTTGGGGACATGGGGAACCTCGGGCTGGATGGGTCGGGGCCGTGGGTGGGGATGGAAGTGTTGATGCGGCGGAAGGATTTGCCGGAGACGATCTGGGTGGAGACGTACCTGCTAGGGCGGGGAGAGACGGGGAACGACCGTGCTTTGATGGACGGGCTGGGTTCGTTCGGGATGCGGCTGGCGGTGTGGTGTCCGGTGTTTCGGGCGTCGCGGCGGCCTTCAAGCGTGGTCTATTCGGCGTTGAAGGTGCGGCGGGAGGGCGGGGTGAAGGGTGAGACCTTGACGACGAACGAGGCGTCGATGGCGATGGGGGAGCCCGTGGAGGCGGCGCCGGTGGATGCCGGGGTGGAGGAACGTTGGAGGGGAATCCTGCGGGAAATGGCGCGGCGCAACGTGCGGGTGGTGTTCGTGGACATGCCCTCGGGCGAGACGAGGCGACCGGGGCCACGGCGTGGACACGACCTTGCGGACCGGTTGCAGTTGGAATTCAAGCTGGGCCGGGTGGACCTGAGGGAGGCGTGGTTTCGGAGGGGATGGGTGCCCCGGTACACGGATGGGAGGCATCTGGACGGGGCTTCGGCGGTGGCAACGGCGTCGATGCTGGCGGAGATGTCCGGGCCGTGAGGCTGGGGAGGGCTTGGGACGACCGGCGTGTCAGTCGTTGGCGTGGCGGTCGAGGTGGAAGTGATGGAGGAGGCGCATGAAGAGGGGCGAGACCATGATGCCGGCGGCGGTGACGAACACGACGCCGGAGAAGAGGGCGTAGGCGGAGGCGAAGAGCTTGGCGCCGTCAGTGTGGAGTTCAGCGGCGGGACCCATGCCAGTCAGGATCATGGCGGCGTTGTAGAGGGCGTCGATCCATGGGAGGTGGGCGAAGTGGTGGTAGCCGAGGGTACCGACGGCGAGGGAGGACAGGACCATGAGGCCCGAGGCGCCGAGGGCACGGAGCAACCAAAGGCCGAGGACGCGATGAGGGATGGGCTTCCTTGGATGCTGGGAGTGGTTCATGGGGCATCCATGGTGGTCGGCGGGGGCTTGGGTGGAGGGACCCGACGGGGATGGCCGGGGCTAGGATGATCTGGAGCGGATGGCCTCAACCATGGATGCGACGACCTCGGCCGGGGGCTTGGCGCCTTGGGGGCCCTTGCCATGGAGGCGGACGGAAACGACGCCGGCGTCGAGGTCGCGGGCGCCGAGGACGAGCATGGTGTGGACGCGTGCCTGCTCGGCGTCCTGGATCTTGCCCTTGATGGGGTTGTTGGAGAGGTCGGCCTCGGCGCGGATGCCATGGGAGCGGAGCTGGGCGACGAGGGCGCGGGCGTGGTCGAGGAGGCGGGGTTCGTCGCCGATGGCAAGGACGCGGGCCTGCTCGGGCGCGAGCCAGAGGGGGAAGTTGCCGGCGTAGTGCTCGATGAGGAACCCGATGAAGCGTTCGTGGGTGCCGAGGGGAGCGCGATGGATGCAGAGGGGGGTGCGCTCGGAGTTGTCGCGGTCGCGATAGACGAGGCCGAAGCGCTTGGGGACGGCGAAATCGACCTGGTTGGTGGCGATGGTGAACTCGCGTCCGATGGCGCTCCAGACCTGGACGTCGATTTTGGGTCCGTAGAAGGCGGCCTCGTTGGGGACCTCGACGTAGTTGATGCCGGAGGACTTGAGGACGTCGCGGACCATGTCCTCGGTCTGTTTCCAGAGCTCGGGCTCGTTGACGAACTTCTGGCCGAGCTTGCTGGGGTCATGGGTGCTGAACCGCATGAGGTAGCGGTCGAGGCCGAAGACCTTGAAGTACTTGAGGTACATTTCGTTCACGGCGTTGAACTCGGCGGCGAACTGCTCCGGGGTGAGGTAGATGTGGGCGTCGTTCATCTGCATGGAACGGACGCGCATGAGGCCGAAGAGCTCGCCGGACTGTTCGTAGCGGTAGCAGGTGCCGTACTCGGCAAGGCGGAGCGGGAGGTCGCGGTAGCTGCGGGGCTCGGCGGCGAAGATGCGGTGGTGATGGGGGCAGTTCATCGCCTTGAGGTAGTACCGGGTGGGCGCCTCGTCGGAGTCGGACTCCTTGAACTCCATGGGGGCGAACATGCTCTCGGCGTAGTAGGGGAGGTGGCCGGAGGTGACGTACATTTTCTCCTTGGCGAGATGGGGGGTCCGGACGCGGACGTAACCGGCGGCGAACTCGGTTTCCTTGGCGAGGCGTTCGAGTTCCTCGACGAGGACGGTGCCCTTGGGGAGCCAGAGGGGGAGGCCGGGCCCGACGTAGTCGGAGTCAAAGGCGAAGAGGCCCATTTCGGCGCCGATGCGGCGGTGGTCGCGGCGCTTGGCCTCCTCCTGTTGCTTGACCCATGCCTCGAGGTCTTCCTTGCCCTTGAAGGCGGTGCCGTAGAGGCGCTGGAGCTGGGGGTTCTTTTCGTTTCCGCGGAAGTAGGCGCTGGCGACCTTGAGGAGCTTGAAGGCGGCGGGCTTGACGTTGCCGGTGCGCATGACGTGGGGGCCCGCGCAGAGGTCGGTGAAGTCGCCGTTGCGATAGAAGCTGATGGGCTCGCCCTCGGGGATGTCGGCGAGGCGCTCGACCTTGAAGCGTTGGCCGCGGGAGGCGAAGTGCTGGCGGGCCTCGTCGCGGGTGACGACGGAGCGTTCGAACACTTGGTTCTCCTTGATGACCTTGCGCATCTCCTCCTCGATGCGGGGGAAGTCCTCGGGGGTGAAGCGGTGGGAGGGGAGATCGAAGTCGTAGTAGAAGCCCTCGGCGGTGGGCGGGCCGATGTCGAGGAGGGCGTCGGGCCAGAGGCGAAGGACGGCGGTGGCGAGGATGTGGGCGCAGGAATGGCGGACGCGCATGAGCTCGTCCATTTGCTCGCGTTGATCGAGGGACTTGCGCTGGACCTCGGTCTTTGCGGCCTCGAGGCCGCCTGCGTTCTCCGCGTTATGCATGGCTTGTGCGTGTCGCGGGCCGTGCGCGGTCCCCTTGTCTGCCAACAAAAACGCCCCGGACCCAACGGTGCGAGGCGAGGAGCGTTCACCCTGCGTGGGGCGAACGCGGCATCAGGTGGTCGTGCACAAGGCGCGTGACACGGCGAGGATGAAGCCGTGCCGGGGCGCGGGGCGCAAGGGAGAGTTCGTCCGGGGAATGGGGCAGGGGAGGCAGGCGAACGTCGATGCCGGGTCATGCGCGGGCCGCGAGTTCCTCCCAGCGGGCGTAGAGGCGGGCGACCTCCGCCCGGGCGGCGTCGAGGTCGGCAAGGAACCGGGGTGCGCGAGGTCCCACGGACCTGTGGAAGTCCGGGGAGGCGAGGGTGGCGTCCATGTCGGCGACCCTGGACTCCGCCGCGAGGATCAGGGCCTCGATGCCATCGAGCTCGCGTTGCTCCTTGAAGGAGAGCTTGCGCCTGCGGGCCGCGGGGTCGGAGTCCGTGGGGGCCGGGACGGGCGTCGCGGCGGACGGCGGCGGCGCATGGGGCTCCGGCCTTCGGGTCTGGGCAGGCTCGGCGCGCCGCCGTTTCTCGTGGTAGTAGGAAGGGTTGCCCACGACGACGGCGACGCGGCCGTCGCCCTCGAAGGCGACGGTGTGGGTGCAGACGCGGTCGAGGAAGTAGCGGTCGTGGCTGACGACGACGACGCACCCGGGGAATCCGATGAGGGCTTCCTCCAGGACGCGCAGGGAGGGGAGGTCGAGGTCGTTGGTGGGCTCGTCGAGGACGAGGAAGTTGCCGCCGTGCTTGAGGATCTTGGCGAGGAGAAGGCGGCTGCGCTCGCCGCCGCTGAGAAGCTCCACCTTGGTGGTGATGCGGTCGTCCGGGAACAGGAAACGCCGGAGGTAGGCGCGGAGGGACAATCGCTCCTCGCCCCATTGAACCCATTCGGGCCCGTCGCTGACGGCGTCGAGGAGGGTACGGTTCTCGTCGAGCTGGAGGCGGCCTTGGTCCACGTAGTTGAAGCGGGTGAGCGGCCCGATGGAGACGCCGCCCTCGGTGGGGGGCAGGGAGCCGAGGAGGACGCGCAGGAGGGAGGTCTTGCCCAGCCCGTTGCGGCCGGTGACGCCGACGCGGGTCCCGGGAGCAAACGAGAGGGAGATGTTGGAGAAGAGGCGACGGCCGCCAAGGACGAGCCCGACGCCGTCGAGGTCCACGACGCGGTTGCCAAGCTGGGGGGGAGGCGGGATGACGAGGTCGAGCTCGCCCTCGGACGGCGGCGGGGCGTCGGCCTCGACCTCATGGAAACGATCGAGCCGCGCGCGGGACTTGCTGGTCTGGGCCTTGGGGCGTCGCCGGACCCACTCGATCTCGCGCCGGAGAAACATCTGGCGCTTGTGCTCGGAGAGTTCCTCGGACGCGAGCTTCTCGGCTCGTGCGGCGAGGTATTCGGTGTAGTTGCCCTGGTAACGTTCGAAGACGCCGTTGCGAAGCTCGACGATCCCGTTGGCGACCTCGTCAAGGAAATGGCGGTCGTGGGTGACGACGAGGAGCGCGCCGGGGTAGTCGCGGAGGTAGTCCACGAGCCACCCGATGCTGTCGGTGTCGAGGTGGTTGGTGGGCTCGTCGAGGATGAGGACGTCGGGGCGGGCGACGACGGCGCGTGCGAGGGCGACGCGGCGCTTCTCGCCGCCGGAGAGCTGGGTGACGGGGGCGCGGGCCGGGGGGCATCCGAGCTGGGAGAGCGCGGCCTTGATGCGGTGGTCGAGGTTCCATCCGTCGAAGTGCGCGATTCGTTCCTCGATCTCGGCGTGCCGCGGGGAATCGCCGGGGAGCATCTCGAACTCGGAGAGAAGCCCGAGGACATGGGCGGCGCCCATGCGGACGTTGGACTCGACGTCGAGGGCAGGGTCGAGGGCGAAGGCCTGGGGCAGGTAGCCGACGAGGGTGTCGCGTTGGCGGATGACCTCGCCGTCGTCGGGCTGGAGTTCCCCGACGAGGATCTTGAGGAAGGTGGACTTGCCGGAGCCGTTCCTGCCCACGAGCCCGACGCGATCGCCGGCGGCGAGGCCCATGGTGGCGTGGTCGATCAGGGTACGGGTGTTGTGGCGGAGAACGATTTGGCGGGCGGCGATCATGGCGAATGGCGAATGGCGAATGGCGAAGCGGGCAGGGAGGGTGGGCGTTGTCGCGGGGTGCCGTCCGGCGCCACGGGATGGCTTGGGGCTAGATGGAGAGTCGGCGTGCGCGGGCGTCGATGGGCCAACGTTCCGCGGCAGCATGGTCTCGGACGATCCATGCCTCTTGGTGGAGGGCGACGGTGGGGCAAACGTGCCATGGGATGCAGTACACGACGGAGCCGGGGGGCAACTGGGGCGCGAGGGTGGTCCTGAGGACGAGGTGTTCCTCGCTGTGGGAGATGGGTTCGGCGTCGGGAATGGCAGGAAACAGGGCGCGGGGATGGGGCATTTCGGAGGCGACGGCCTTGTGGCCGAGGTCGAGGCAGATGGAGTCCGGGGTGGGGCGACTGACGACGCGGGCGAGAAGGATGGCGGCAGGCGTGAAGGGGAGGTCTTGGAACTTGGAGGCGTACCCGGCATCCCAGAGGACGGTTGTTCCAGGGCTAAGCTCAACGTCCGGCCGACGCGCGTGGATGGCAAAGGTTGGGGAACCGCCTGCAACGAGGGCCGGCACGGCGATGGCGCGGTCAAGGAGGCGTCGCGCAAGGTCCTCGACGGGGGCGAAGGCCTCGTTGCATGCGCGGGTGCGGTCGGCGAGGTCGGGCATGCCAAGGTGGCCGTCGTAGGCATGAAGCCCGCGCCATGCGAGGGCGGGGTGACGAAGGATCTCACAGGCGAGATCCACGGCGATGGGGCCCGGGGGAACGCCGGTCCGGTGTTGCCCAAGGTCGAGGTCGATCCATGCGCCCAAGGGTGGCGCACCGGCATCGGCGAGGGCCGGGAGGATGGCGCGGACGGCGTCGTGGGAGTCGAAGATGGCGGACCAGCGGAGGGCAGGGAACCGGGCGGCGAGCATGGCGAGGCGAGTCGCGGCGGGCCCGACGGGCTGGAGGGCGAGGAGGATGTCGTGGATGCCATTCCGGGCGGCGAGCTCGGCCTCGGCAATGGTGGCGACCTTGGCCTTGGTGACGCCGAGCTGGACGAGGCGCTGGACGACCTGAGGAAGCTTGTGGGTCTTGAGGTGGGGCCGGAGGCGTGCGGGGGAGCCCGCGATGGCGAGGGTGGCGGCGAGGTTGGCCTCCATGCGGGGCTCGTCGATGAGCAGGGCGGGCGAGGGAATCTCGGCCGCGTTGATCAGGGCGGGCCATGGAAGGGTAAGAGGCATGGTGGGCCTTCCGGGCTGTGGGGCAGGACGAGAGGAACGGATCAGGCGATCTCGAAGATGACCTCGATCTCGACGGCGATGTTGCCGGGGAGCGGGCCCATGCCGACTGCGGAGCGGGCGCCGATGCCGTGTTCCGGCCCCCAGACCTCGGCAAAAAGCTCGCTGCATCCATTGATGACCTTGGGGTGGTCGTAGAAGTCCGGCGCGGTGTTGACCATGCCGAGGATCTTGATCACGCGGCGGACGCGGTCGAGGGAGCCGAGGTGGGCGCGGAGGGAGGCGAGGATGGCAAGGCCGACCTGACGCGCGGCGGCATGCCCGGCGGCGAGGTCCAGCTCGCGTCCGACGACGCCGGTGATGAGGGACCCGTCGGTGCGGACGGGTCCATGTCCGGAGACGTAGGCGGCGTTGTTGAAGACGACGACGGGCCGGTACACGGCCACGGGCTTGGGAGCGGGTGGCAGGACGAGGTTCAACTCCGTGATGCGAGATTCGGCGCTCATGGAGGTCAAGGATGCCCTGGACGGGCGGGGAATGCGAGCCTTGGAAAGGGCGAGTTGGCGAGGGAATGCACCTGGTGTCGTGTCTCACAAATCGCTGGTGTTTGGTTGCTCCAAGAATGCCCCGGGGCAAGGCGTGAGGACGGAGCATACCCGCAGCGGTCTGTGACGGACGAACCACGAAGCCCCGGGG
>CAIYFP010000528.1 GCA_903925515.1 uncultured Verrucomicrobiota bacterium | reverse complement strand
GCCTTGGTTTTCATGTTGCTTACCGCGGTGTTCCTCAAACTGATCTGCGACCACGGCGACGGCGAAGCCCACGAGCACCACTGACCCCTCTCGCCGGCCGGACCATGGAGCAACCGTGGCGGCCGGAGAAACCAAACCACAAACGCACAAAACCATGTTGGACCTCATCAACGTCCTTGCCGAACTCCGCGGTAACCTGCACGTCGGCCTCGCCGCCCTCGGCGCCGGCATCGGCATCGGTATCCTCGGCTCGAAGGCCGCCGAAGCCACCGGCCGCAACCCGGGCGCTTCGGGCAACATCCTGACGCTGTCGATCATTTTCGCGGCGCTGATCGAAGGGATCGTGTTCTTCTCGATCTTCCTCGCCAACGGTGCCCAGTAAGTGATTCCGGCGGCCCGGAAGCCACCTTCCGGGCCGCCACCCCCTTTTTCAACGCCTTGATTCCTCAGCCGAGTCCGCCCATGCCCGCGATCATCCCATTTCTTGCCAACACGGCCCCCTCTGCCGGGACTGAAAGCAGCGGCGGCGTCATGCAGCAGATCCAGACGACGTTCCACATCGAGTGGCCGTTCTTCATCTCGCAAGTCATCTGTTTCCTGATCGTGGCGGCGCTGCTCAAGAAGTTTGCCTTCGCCCCGGTGCAGAAGATGCTCGAGCAACGCCGCGAGCGGATCGCCGAAGGCGAGGAGAAGCTGCGCCAAATCCAACAGCAGCTTGCCGACAGCGACAAACGCACGGCAGAGGCGATCGCGAAGGCGAACGAAGACGCCAAGCGCATGATCAACGAAGCACGCGAAAGCGCCGCCGCCCTCAGCGAGCAAAAGGCGCAAGAGGCGATCACCCAAGCCCAACAAGTTCTCTCCAAGGCGGAAGCCGCCGCCAAGGCCGAACGCGAACAAATGGCCACGGAATTGCGCCGTGAATTCGGCCGGTTGTTGGCATCCACCGCCGCCCAAGTCACCGGCAAGGTGCTCACCGACGAAGACCGTCGTCGACTGAACGACGAGGCCCTCGCCAAGGTGGAATCCTGAGTTTCCCGCCTGCCGCTCCCGCCGCCATCCCGCCATGAAGGTTTCCAAGGTCGCCGCCGCCACCGCCCGCCGCATGTTCCGCTTGTGCCAAGCGAACGGGCGGCTCGACGAAGCCCGCGTCCGCATCGCGGTCGCCAAACTGGTGGACCAAAAGCCCCGCGGCTACCGCGCGATCCTGTTTTGCCTCAAGCGTCTGGTGCGCCTCGAACTGGAGCGGCGCCACGTCATCGTCGAGAGTGCCGCGGCACTGGACGATGCGGCACGCGCCCGCGTGACCGCCGGCCTGTCCGCCAAGTACGGCGCCGACCTCACCATGGAATTCCGCGTGGTGCCTGATCTCATCGGCGGCCTGCGCGTGCGTGTCGGCAACGACGTGTGGGACGGCTCGCTGAAAGGCCGGATCGACCGGTTTGCCAACGCCTTCTGATTTCAAGCCACTTTTTTCCGCCCGTTTCTAACATCGAACATCATCGCATCCCAATGAGCATTCTCCAGGAATTGGAAAAGGAAATCGCCAACATCACGACCGCCGTGGACAAGTCAAACGTCGGCACCGTGCGGGAAACCGGCGACGGCGTGGCCAAAGTGGAAGGTCTTTCGGACGTGATGCTCAATGAAATGATTGAGTTCCCCGGCGGCGTCACCGGCATCGCGATGAACCTCGAGGAAGGCGAAGTGGGTGTCGTGTTGCTCGGCGAATACCAGTCGATCAAGGAAGGTGACGAGTGCCGCACCACCGGCAAGTTGCTCTCCGTGCCCGTCGGCGACGGCGTCTTGGGTCGCGTGGTCAACGCGCTGGGTCAACCGTTGGACGGCAAGGGCAAGGTCGAAGCCGCGGACTACTATCCGATGGAGAAGATTGCTCCGGGCATCATCAAACGCAAGTCGGTGTCCGTGCCCGTGCAGACCGGCATCCTGGCGATTGACGCCATGATCCCGATCGGCCGCGGCCAACGCGAGTTGATCATCGGCGACCGTTCGACCGGCAAGACGACGATTGGCGTGGACACGATGATCAACCAAGCGCGGATCAACAAGGTGGGCCGGGCGACCGGCGACGCCTCGTTCCGGCCCGTGTACAACATCTACGTCGCGGTCGGCCAGAAGCAGTCGAACATTGCCCGCGTCATTGCCGAGCTGGAGAAGGCCGGGGCCTTGGAGGACACGATCGTGGTGGTCGCGGGCGCGGACGCCCCGGCTTCGGCCCAGTACCTGGCCCCCTTCGCGGGCGCGGCGATGGGCGAGTGGTTCATGGACAACGGCATGGATGCCCTGATCATCTATGACGACCTCTCGAAGCAGGCGGTGGCGTACCGGCAGGTGTCGTTGGTGCTCAAGCGTCCGTCGGGCCGGGAGGCGTATCCGGGAGACGTGTTCTACCTGCACAGTCGCTTGCTGGAGCGCAGCGCGCGGGTGAACGAGGCGAGCGGCAATGGTTCATTGACGGCGTTGCCGATCATCGAGACGCAGGCTGGCGACGTCTCCGCATACATCCCCACGAACGTGATCTCCATCACGGACGGCCAAATCTACCTTGAGACCGACCTCTTCTATCAAGGCATCCGCCCCGCCATTTCCGTGGGCTTGTCCGTGTCGCGGGTGGGCTCGGCGGCTCAGATCAAGGCGATGAAGCAGGTGGCGGGTCGCATCAAGCTGGACCTCGCGCAATTCCGCGAGCTGGCGGCGTTCGCGCAGTTCGGGTCGGACCTGGATGCAAAGACTCAGGCGACGCTCGAGCGCGGCAAGCGCATCGTGGAGTTGTTCAAGCAGAACCAGTACAACCCCATCCCCGTGGAGATCCAAGTCTCCATCTTGTGGGCGATGCAGAACAACCAGCTCGACGACGTGCCGGTGGACAAGATCAAGGATTTCCAGGCCAAGGTCACCGACTTCCTCACGACACGGAAGACGGCGTTGCTGGACAAGGTTCGTGCCGAGAAGGCGATCGGCGACGCCGTCGCGGCGGAGCTGAGGGCCGCGCTGGGCGAGTTCAAGGCGAGCTACCGTTGATTGACCCCGCGCACTTCACACCCCTGACGCCATGCCCAGCACGCGCGACATTCGGCGCCGGATCAAGTCGATCAAGAACACGGCGCAGATCACCAAGGCGATGCAGATGGTGGCGTCCGCCAAGATGCGCAAGGCGCAGCAGGCTGCGTTGGCGGGTCGTCCTTATGCGGCGTTGATGAACGAGGTGCTGGCGGCGGCGGTGGCGGGGGCGGGTGCCGGGGGATTCCGCCATGCGCTGACCGAGACCCGCACGGGCGAGCGCCGCGCGGTGATCGTGATCTCGACGGACAAAGGCCTCTGCGGCGCGTTGAACACGAACCTGCTGCGTGAGGCGGCGCGTTTCGACAAGGACACGACGGTGTTCATCTGCGCCGGGCGCAAGGCGGCGCAATGGGCGGGGCGCTTGAAGCGCGAGCTGGCGGCGGAGTTCACCTACAAGGACAACCCGCAGTTCGCCGACGCGCGGGCCATCAGCAAGTTCGCGCAGCAATTGTTCCTTGAGGGCAAGGTGGACCGCGTGGACGCGCTCTACACGAACTTCATCAACACGCTGTCGCAGAGGGCCGAGACCAGGCAGTTGCTGCCAGTGGGGGCGATCAAGGCGGTGGACGCCGGGCTGGAGGGAGAGGGGCTGGGCAGGGACCTCGGAGCGGCGAGCCGAGAGTACTTGTTCGAGCCGGTGCCGGCGGACTTGCTGGGCAACCTCCTGCCGCACTACCTCAACTACCAGGTGTTCCAGTTTTTGCAGGAGGCCAAGGCGTCGGAGCACAGCGCGCGGATGGTCGCGATGAAGAACGCGACGGACAACGCGAAGCAGCTCGTGAAGGACCTGACGCTGGAGTACAACAAGATCCGCCAAGCGAGCATCACCAAGGAGCTTCTCGAAATCACGTCCGCCGCCATGGCAATGGGATGACGCATCCCGCATCAAGACACACTTTCACCGCAACGTTTAGATCCCCGAGTTTTTCAAGGCGCCCATGAACAAAGGCAAAATCGTCCAGATCATCGGTCCCGTCGTGGACGTGGAATTCCAGGGCACTCCGCCCGCCATCTACAACGCGTTGGCCATCGACTACTCCGTCCCGGGGCAGGGCAAGACCCGCCTGACGCTGGAGGTGCAGCAGCACCTTGGCGGCAACTGGGTGCGGGCGGTGGCCATGAGCACCACCGAGGGCCTCAAGCGCGGCATGGACGTCGCAGACCTTGGCCAGCCCATCGCCATGCCCGTGGGCAATGGTGTCATGGGCCGCGTGTTCAACGTCACGGGCGACGCCGTGGACGAGCAGGGGCCGGTGAAGGCGGACAAGTTCTACCCGATCCATCGGTCTGCCCCGCCTCTTGTGGACCAGTCCACCAGCCCCCAGATCCTGACCACCGGCATCAAGGTCATCGACCTCATCTGCCCCTTCTTGAAGGGCGGCAAGGTCGGCGCCTTCGGCGGCGCGGGCGTGGGCAAGACGGTCGTCATCATGGAGTTGATCAACAACATTGCGAAGCTGCACGGCGGCATCTCGATGTTCGCCGGCGTGGGCGAGCGCACCCGCGAGGGCAACGACCTTTACAACGAGATGATCGAGGCAGGCGTCATCAAGACGAAGAAGGATGCCAAGGGTCATCCCTTGACCGGCAGCAACGGCCTGCCCGTCCTCGACGAAGGTTCCAAGATCGGTCTCGTGTACGGCCAGATGAACGAGCCGCCCGGCGCGCGTCTTCGTGTCGCGTTGTCCGCGTTGGCAGTCACCGAATACTTCCGTGACGAGCACAACCAAGACGTTCTGTTGTTCGTGGACAACGTGTTCCGCTTTTCGCAGGCGGGGTCCGAAGTGTCCGCCCTCCTCGGTCGCACGCCCTCGGCGGTGGGTTACCAGCCCACGTTGGCCGCCGAGATGGGCAACCTTCAGGAACGCATCACCTCGACGAAGAAGGGCTCCATCACCTCCTTCCAGGCGGTTTACGTCCCAGCCGACGACCTCACGGACCCCGCGCCCGCCACGACATTCGCACACTTGGACGCGACCATCGTGCTGGAACGTTCCATCGCCGAGCTAGGCATTTACCCGGCCGTCGATCCCCTTGCGTCCACCTCGCGTGCCCTGTCGCCCGACATCGTGGGAGAGGAGCACTACGCCGTCGCCCGCGGCGTTCAAAAGGTGCTTCAACGGTACAAGGATCTGCAGGACATCATCGCGATCCTTGGCATGGACGAGCTGTCACCGGACGACAAGCTGACCGTGTTCCGCGCCCGCAAGATCCAGAAGTTCCTAAGCCAGCCCTTCTCGGTGGCGCAGGTCTTCACGGGGCGCGAGGGCAAGCAGGTCCCGGTGGCCGACACGGTACGCGGCTTCAAGGAAATCCTTGAGGGCAAGTACGACGACGTTCCCGAGAACAACTTCTACATGAAGGGCGGGATCGACGAAATCCACGAGTAGTTCGTTCGCGGCACTTGCGGTCCATCCGGGGCCGCATGGCCGCAGCACGGAAAAACGCACGATGGCAACGCTCAAGCTCGAGATCGTCACCCCCGAGGCCAAGGTGTACTCGGAGGACGTGGACATGGTGACCCTGCCCGGCGTCGAGGGGTTGCTTGGCATCTACCCCCTGCACGTGCCCCTCATGACACAGGTCGCAGCGGGCGAGGTCATCGCCAAGAAGGCCGGGCAGGAACTGTTCCTCGCCGTGGGCGAGGGGTTCGCCGAGGTAAGCCAGGAACGTGTGGCAATCCTGACGGACATGGCAATCAAGGCGGACGACATCGACGAGGCGCGGGCCGAGGAGGCCAAGAAGCGCGCCGAGGCTCGATTGCAGGAAAAGCTCAGCGACGAGGAGGCGGCAACCGTGCAATCGGCCCTGCTCCATTCGCTCACGCAATTGAGCGTAAAACGCCGTCGCCGGGTCTGACTGGGGGTTCGCAGCTCAATCAAGATCGCGCGGATTGTTTCCTTCCGGCGTGGCCCATGCACCCAGTCTGGAAAAGTCTTCGGGACGCATGGCCGGCCGGAGACGACGTGTCGCCTTGGAAATCCATGGGCTGGAGGCCTCGTTTTCTATCCCGGCCAGATGGAGTGGAGTGAACATTCCCTCCTTCCTGACTCGCGGGATCGCCGCAGGGCACGCGGGCTACAACTCGGGAAGTCATGAATTGCCGGACAAGGCCGGCCGCGTTCCCTGGACATGCGGCGACAACATGATACGGATCGCGTCCCGGTGAACCCGAACCTTGTTCCAACGGACCTGAACCTTGTTCCAACGGACCTGAACCTTGTTCCAACGGACCCGAACCTTGTTCCAACGGACCCGAACCTTGTTCCAACGGACCCGAACCTTGTTCCAACGGACCTGAACCTTGTTCCAACGGACCCGAACCTTGTTCCAACGGACCCGAACCTTGTTCCAACGGACCCGAACCTTGTTCCAACGGACCCGAACCTTGTTCCATCGGACCTGAACCTTGTTCCAT
>CAIYFP010000527.1 GCA_903925515.1 uncultured Verrucomicrobiota bacterium | reverse complement strand
GGGTCGCGCGACCTACGACCCGTCGATGCGTCTGCACCGGGCACGAATCGCGATGCCCCGGGCGGGCACGCATGTCGTGGTGGCGCTGGCGACGGCATCGGGCAGGCGACTGGGCGAGGACCGGCAGTTGCTGGTGACGGAGGTCGTGGACCGGGAGATGTCCGACCTGCGGGCGCGTCCGGACGTGATGGCGGCGATCGCGCGGGCCTCGGGCGGCCGATTGCTGGACGTGCGGACGAACCCGTCTCCCGAGGTCGTCCGCGACCTTGCGTCGCCGCCGCCCCCGACGGTGGAGCTGCGACGGCACTCGTTGTGGGACCGATGGCCGTGGCTTGGCGCGGTGCTGGGCTTGCTGGCGGCGGAGTGGAGCCTGAGGCGATGGCTGGGGTTGGCGTGAGCGGGTTGCTTCGCGCCGGCGCCGGGCAGGGGGATGCGGCTTCGACAACGGACTGTCCGGGGATACGGTGGGCCGCATGATTCGGAACGTGATCTTCGACTGGTCCGGGACCTTGGTGGACGACCTGCCGGCGGTGTGGCATGCGTCGAACCACATCTTCCAGAGGGCCGGGGTGCCGGAGATGACGCTGGAGCGGTTCCGCGCGGAGTTCGAGCTGCCGTTCCGGTCGTTCTACGAGAGGCATGTGGCGCACGTGCCATTGCCCGACCTCGAGCGTTGGTTCCATGAGCGGTTTGGCGAGATGCAGCACACGGTGGTGGCCCTGCCGTTTGCAAGGGAGTTCCTTGGGTTTTGCAGGGAGCGCGGGCTGCGGACGTTCCTGCTGAGCGCGGTGCATCCGAGGCTGTACGAGTTGCAGCACCGCAACACCGGCCTCGGCGAGTTCCTGCACCATCCCTACGTCGGGGTGAGCGACAAGCGGGAGCACATCCATGGCATCATCGCCGAGCACGGGTTGCGGCCGGAGGAGACGGTGTTCATCGGGGACATGGAGCACGACGTGGAGACGGCCCGGCACGGGGGCATCCCAAGCGTGGCGGTGTTGACGGGGTACAACGGGCTGGACCAACTGAGGCGGGCGTGCCCAGACCTGATCGTGGAGCACCTTGGCGAGCTTCGGGCCGTGCTGGAGCGCAATGGCATGAGGCTCCACGGGCCTGACGCATCCCGCCGGATGCCCATCGCGACCGTGGGCGGCCTTGTTGCGCGGGACGACGGGCGGGTGCTCATGGTGCGGACGGCGAAGTGGTCGGGCTTGTGGGGCATCCCCGGGGGCAAGATCGAGTGGGGCGAGCCCAGCGAGGAGGCATTGCGCCGCGAGTTGATGGAGGAGACGGGCCTTGGGGTTCGGGACATCCGGTTCGTCATGGTACAGGACGCGATCTCGCCCCCGGAGTTCTACAAGGACGCGCACTTCCTGCTGCTGAACTACACGTGCCGGGTGGAAGGGCCAGCCGAGGTGACGCTCAACGAGGAGTCGCAGGAGTTCCGGTGGGCGACGCCGTCGGAGGCCCGGGCGCTGGCGCTCAACCAGCCTACGCGGGTCTTGCTGGATGCCGTCGGAGGCTGGCCACGAGTGGCGGGGCAGTCCTAGTCCAAGTTCCGCTGCTGGTAGGCCCCCCTGATTTTCGGGGGTGGATTTTTTGAAATGCCTGGGAAGGGGGGCGCGCGGGGATCGAGGGGCTCGTGTCGTGGAGATCTGCCCCTTGGCACCCGTCGGCCGCCGGAAAAAACCACGCCGTGTTCCTCCGCAGGAACCGCAAGCGCATCGATGGCGAGACCTACGAGTACTGGACGCTCTGCGAGTCGGTTCGCACCGAGCGCGGCCCAAGGCAGCGGGTCGTCGCCACCCTTGGCAAGCTCGACGACGACGACATCCGGGCCGGATGGAACCAAATCACGGCCCTCCCGGATGGGCGCCCGCCCGGACCGCGCCCGCCCCGCCCCCCCCGCGGGACCCCGAGGTTCAGCCCCCGCCCGGCACGTGGGAACCGGCCGACCTGAGCCGCATCGAGGTCGGGCGCGTGCGCGAGTTCGGGTCCGTGTTCTTGGGCATGGCGCCGTGGCGGGCGCTGGAGATGTGGAGAAGGGGGAAGGGGCTGGGGACGGGCGAGCGGATGCGGGTGGAGGCGGTGGGGACGATCCGCTCGGTGGACGGTAACCGTCCGGCCGACCCGTCGTGCGTGGGGGCGGGGTGTTCGGGCAGGATGGGCGGGTGAAGTCCAAGAACCCCATGTCTCGCGCCTCGTCGGGACGCCCGGGCCGGCCCCGGCACGAGATCGAGGCCATCCT
>CAIYFP010000526.1 GCA_903925515.1 uncultured Verrucomicrobiota bacterium | reverse complement strand
GGCGATCGCATCCGCCGCACGCTGGCCTTCCTGAGCCATGTGGGATTGGTGTTTTGGCACCATCGCCTGTTCCACAAGCAGGTGATCATCCGCCAGGAATGGGCGTTGAACGCGGTGTATTCGGTGCTCGATCGAAGGGAGCACTCGCCGGTGTACCGCAACCTGCAAAAGCTCAAGGGCCGGTTCACCGCCGAGGACTTGCGGGTGGTGGATGAGGGGAAAGAGCCGGTCCCATGGGGCAAGCGATACCAGAAGGGAGAGCAAGACCTGTTGCTGTCCCTCATGGTTCGCATGGGCATTTGCTTCCCCTTGGTTCCCGAGGCGCGGTCGTATTGGGGCAAGGCGCTCTACGTGAGCATCGCGCATTTGCCCTGGGCCGCCGCCGCGCGGGTGGGGCCGCGGGACGAAAGCTTGCCGGAGCGGTTCGAATCCGTCCGAGGCAAGCGCCCGGTCGAGACCAAGCGGATTCAGAACAAGATCTTGCACGAGGGGCGCTGGTTCGCCGTGCTGGCCCAATTGGGAGAGATCTATGGGCGCGAAGGCCACTACGCCCGGGACGCCTTCCTGCTCGAATCCAACAGGGATGGGCAATCGGTGTTCATCGAGATGGGGAAGGAGGTTCCCGGGGAAAAGGGAGGCGCGATGGACGTCGTGACGATCCATGTCGTCGGCAAGGACGCATCCGATCTGGCCAAGCAGCTTCAGGAGTCGCTCGGGGCCTTGCTGGAGGGTCGCAAGCTGCCGGAGGGCAAGGAAGCAGGCGAGGGCCGGGGCGGGGTCGCCGGCACGCCGCAGCATCGGCCCAAGGTGTTCATCTCGTATGCCCGGGACGAGCCCGAGGACCGTTCCAAGTCCAGCGCGATCCTGAAACCCAAGCAGTACGACTACACGACGCCGGTGCTTGAGATGCGAAAATGGGCCAAGGAGGGGTCCCTAGAAGTCAAGTGGTCGATGGACGACACCGGTATCGAGCCTGGTGAAAGCATCTCGAACTTCATCGACAAGCAAATCGAGAAGTCCGACAAGGTTTTGGTGGTCCACAGCGACCGATACTGGCTGTCGCCCCATTGCATGTATGAGTTCACGGAGGCCATCGATCTAGGCGGCAAGCATGGCAAGAATTGGGGCGACTTGTTCCTCATGGTGGAATTGGAGACGAGCGGGATTTGGGAATTCTCCATGCAGGGCGGTACGCAAGTGTTTGCATGGGAGGAATACGCAGATGTTTGGGAGGCCTGGAAGGGTGGTGTCCCGCTGCTGCTGGCGAACCGAACGAACATCAAGAGGCTAAAGGCCGGTGCCATCGCTGCCTTTAACCGTAATTTGGTCGAGTTGTTCGGGAGGAAAGAGATCCATTGGAAATGGGATCCCAGTAGGCGTGATGCTTTTGAGAAATGGTTGGGTAAGTGGTTCAAGCGGGAGGCTGGGAGTTAGGGAAAGCGCAGCGAGACGTTGTCGATCCGTGATGAGGTGGATGGGGTGGCGGGTTGGAAAACCCGCCCTCCTTTGCCTGGGGGGTGGCACCCTTGCTGGGGTGGGGTTGGATCGGGGGCGTGTGTCCGGTGATGTCGCGTCGCTCGGCCGGCGGTCCCAGGGTGCGAAGGGTTCGGGTGGGGATTGGGGTGGAGACGTCATGATGGCCTTGGAGCGCGGCCGTTCCCGGCGCGTTTCCATGTGGGCCTGCAATCCGGCGCATGCACCGGTCGAAGGCGGCGTCCCCGGCATGACGCGAGGGGGCCGTGGCTCCGGGGGGGCGGTATGGGCCGCCTACGCTTTTTGCCTTGGGTAGCCCTGGACGAGGAGCACGGGGACGGACGCCTTGTGCCGGACCTCGGAGATGGTGCTGCCATGGACGAGGTCGGCGATGAACCGGTGGCCGTGGGTGCCCATGGCGATGAGGTCGCAGGAGTGCTCGGCGGCGACCCGGAGGATTTCACGGGCGGGCTCGCCCATCGCGAGGTGGACGTCCACGGCGAGGCCGGCCGCGCGCAGGCCGACGGCCCTTTGGTCCAGGTAGGCGCGGTCGGCGCGGATCTCGTCGGACTCGGCAAGATTCAGGGCGGCGAAGTTGCGGGCGGCGAAGCCGTCGGCGACGTGGACCAAGAGAAGGCTGGAGCCGAGGCGCGACGCGAGTTCCTGCACGTGGGGAAGGAGGGCGTCGTCGGCGCGGCCGTTTTCAAGGGCGACGAGGATGCGGGAGTACATGGGCTTCCTTGGGCGGGTCAGAGGAGGGTGTCGGCGAGGAGCTTGACGTTGAGGACGACGATGACGGCGGCGACGGTCCATGAGAGGGCGCTGAGCCAGCGCGGGGAGACGAACTCGCCCATCTTGCTGCGGCTGGAGGTGAAGAGGACGAGGGGGATGACGGCGAAGGGGAGCTGGAGGCTGAGGATGACCTGGGACAGGATGAGGAGCTTGGCGGTCCCTTGGCGTCCGTAGAGGGAGGCGACGATGACGGCGGGGACGATGGCGATGGCGCGGGTGATGAGGCGGCGGAGCCATGGGCGGAGGCGGAGGTTGAGGAAGCCCTCCATGACGATCTGGCCGGCGAGGGTGCCGGTGAGGGTGGAGTTCTGGCCGCTGGCGAGGAGCGCGACGGCGAAGAGGGTGCTGGCCAACGCCGCGCCGAGAAGGGGTGAGAGGAGCTCATGGGCGCGGTCGATTTCCTCGACGACCTCGCCCCGGCCATGGAAGGCGGCGGCGGCCACGACGAGGATGGCGGCGTTGATGAAGAGCGCGGACATGAGCGCGACCGTGGAATCGATGGTGGCGAAGCGGATGGCCTCGCGACGGCCCTCGGGGGTGTGCTCGTACTTGCGCGTCTGAACGATGCTGGAGTGGAGGTAGAGGTTGTGGGGCATCACCGTGGCGCCAAGGATGCCGATGGCGATGTACAGCATCGCGGGGTCGCGGAGGATCTCGGGGGAGGGGACGAACCCGCGTGCCACGGCGGCCATGTCGGGCTTGGCGAACAGGATTTGCGCGAGGAAACAGCCGCCGACGAGGAGGATGAGGGAGACGACGACGACCTCGAGCCACCGGAAGCTGCGGTGGGTGAGGTACATGACGAGGAGGACGTCGAGGGCGGTGAGGAGCACGCCGGCCACGAGCGGGATCCCGAACAGGAGGTTGAGGGCGATGGCGGAGCCGATGACCTCCGCAAGGTCGCAGGCGCAGATGGCGGCCTCGCACAGGAGCCAGAGGACGAGGTTGACGGGGCGCGAGAAATGGTCGCGGCAGGCTTGGGCGAGGTCGCGTCCGGTGGCGATCCCGAGCCGCGCGCAGAGCGACTGGAGGAGGATGGCCATGAGGTTGGAAAGCAGGATGACCGAGAGGAGCGTGTAGCCGAAGCGGGAGCCTCCGGCGAGGTCGGTGGCCCAGTTGCCGGGGTCCATGTAGCCGACCGCCACAAGGTAGCCGGGGCCGGAGAAGGCGAGGAGCTTGCGCCAGAAGCCAAGGTGGCGCGGGACGGGGATGGTGGCGTTGGCCTCGGGAAGGCTGGGGTGGGGCGAGGCTTGCCGCCAACCCGGCGGGGCCTGCTCTGTCTTCGCGGATGCTCCTGTTTCCATGGGGTGCGCCCGGCCGGTGGGCGGGGCGCTTGGGGACAAGGTGCACACGAACGGCGCAATGGAAACAAGCTCGTCGTGGCCCGGACCTTGCTTGATGAATGGGGCGGCGTCCGCAGTGTGACGCCATCGAGCGCATGAAACGGCAGCATGGTTTCCGAAGGGGTCGGGCATGGGTGGCGGCGTGGGCCTTGTGCCATGGGATGGCGTGGGCCATGGCGGGGCCCGTCTCGGTGGCGGAGCTGAACTATCGCCCGGCCGCCGACGGCGACGAGGAGTACATCGAGCTGATCAACACCGGCGCGGCGCCCTACAACCTCGCCGGGTGCCGCTTCTCGGCCGGCATCACGTACACGTTCGGCGCCGTCGTGCTGGCCCCGGGCGAGCGCGTCGTCGTGTGCCGTGACCGTTCCAAGTTCTCGGCCCGATACGGGTCCGTCCCCAACCTTGCGGCGTCCGCCTACACGGGACGGCTCGCGGACGAGGGCGAGACGGTCGCGTTCGTTGCGGCGGACGGCTCGGTGTTGTTCGAGGTCGCGTACCGGCCGGACGGCGCATGGCCGTCGCGGGCGAACGGGCTGGGCTCGAGCCTTGAGGTGGTGGACCCGGACGGAAACCTTGGCGACGCGTCGAACTGGCGTTCCTCGACGGAGTACCTTGGGTCGCCCGGGCGGCCGGGCGTGGGGCCCCTGCGCCGCGTGGTCGTCAACGAGGTGCTGGCCCACACCGACCCGCCGCTGGAGGACGCCATCGAGCTGAGGAACCTCACGTCCCAGCCCATCGACGTGGGCGGCTGGTACCTGTCGAACATGCGGAGCAAGCCCACCAAGTACCGCATCCCGTCCCCGTCGGTGATCCCGGCGGGCGGCCATCGCGTGTTCTACGAGTACCAGTTCAACGCCATCGCGCCCGCGCCCGGCGACGCCCCGTTCACGTTCAACTCGGCCAACGGCGACGAGGCGGTGCTCTTGTCGGCGGACGCAAACGGGACGCCGCAGTTCTGGATGGACGTGGTGAGCTTCGGGGCGAGCGAGAACGGGGTGAGCTTCGGAAGGTTCCCGGACGGAACGGGCGAATGGGTGACGCTGGCGGACACGAGCCTCGGGACGTCGGTACGGCGCTTCGACTCGCCGCTGAGGCTGGGGGAGTTCCGGACGGGCGCAGGGCAGCCGAACGGGTTGCCGAAAGTCGGGCCCGTCGTGTTGAGCCGGATCCAATACCGGCCCGAGCCGGGAGGCGACGAGTTCGTGGAAGTGGCCAACGCGACGGCGTTCCCGGTGCCGTTGTTCGACCCGTTGTATCCGGAGAACACATGGCGGATGCGGGATGCCATCGACTTCGATTTCCCGCCGGGCGTGATCCTTGCGCCGGGCGAACGGGCGTTGGTGGTGGCGACGACCCCGGAGCTTTTCCGCGCGAAGCATGGGGTGGCTGCGACGACGCGTGTCTGGGGGCCGTTCACGAACCAATTGAGCAACTCGGGCGAACGGGTGGCGCTGTTCAAGCCCGACCCGCCGCAGTTGCCGCCGCACCCGGACGCCGGGCTCGTGCCGTACGTGTTGGTGGAGGAGATCGACTACCTGCCGGTGGCGCCATGGCCGACGGGCGCGAACGGCACGGGCGCGGCGTTGCGGCGAATCGACATCACCCGCCACGGCAACGACCCCGCAAACTGGGGCACGGACGCGGACATGGCCGCGGTGCCGTCCCTGTCGATTGGGACGAGGGGCGGCGACCTGGTGCTGGGGTGGAAGGGCGAGGCGGGCGCCACGTTCATCGTGGAGGCGTCCGGAAACCCGGCCGGGCCATGGTCCGAGGCGGCGACGGTGACGTCGGGACTGGGGGAGTGGGCGACCTCGGCGGGCGCGACGGCGGGGTTCTACCGGTTGCGACGTCGCTGAGGGGTGGCCGGAAGGGTTGCAGCCGGCGGGAGCCTCTTCCATTCGGCGAGCCGTGCGTCGAGGGCGCGAAGCTCGCGGGAGACCCGCGTGGCGACGATGCGGAGGCGGGGCTCCATGTCGTTCCGGCGGAGCGCGTCGGACTCGGGGCGAAGGACGGGGTCGTCGAGGGCTTGCAGGGCTTGGTGGTAGTCGGCGACGAGGGGGAGGGAATCCTTGCTGGCGTGCCGCTGGAGTTGCCGGAGCTGGGCGAGCTTGCGCCGGACCACGTCGCGCATCACCCCGGCATCCCAGCGCGAGACAAGGTCGGCGAGCCGGATGGACTGGCGCGATGCCGGCGCGTTGGTGGAGACGCGGATCTCGGCGTTCTCGGTGAGCAGGGCGTCGAGGTGAAGGAGCGTGGCCTGCCGGGACCAGACCATGGCGGGGTCGCGCCCGAGGACATGGACGGCGTTGACGGCCCACCATTTCTCGGCCTCCAGCATGGAGAGGAAGCGGGGGCGATGGGCGGCGAGGAAAGCCATCTGCCAGTTCTCGTGCCGGGGCAACGCGGCGACGAAGCCCGCGAGGGCGCGTCGGCCGTCGCGGTCTGCGAGCAGCTCATGGCAAAGCAGCGTCGCGGAGGCGCGGTAGGCGGCATGGGCGGCCGGGTCGGATGCCATGGAGGCGGGGGGGAAGGCGAGCTCGTCGAGAAGCAGCGGCGCGCGCCCGCCGAGGACCTTGCGGACCTCCACCAGCAACTCGGGCTTCACGGCGTTCTGCATCACGGCGGTGTGGCCCTCCACAAGGAGGTCCCGGCCGCGGTCGGCGAGCACGAGGCCCGTCATGCCCTCGGACAACCACAGGGGCACCACGACGGGTCGTTGCCCGGCCTCGCGCCCGGCCATCTCCACCAGCAGGGCGTCCACGAGGACGCGCACGAGCGTCTTCCACGGCAGCTTGGCGGGAAGGTCCAGCCGGACGTTCCATGCGCCATGGAGCAGCACGGGCCGGAGCTGGACGGCGGCCGGGGCGGCCTCGGGGCCGGAGTCGTGGATGTTGACGAAGACCTTGCCGCGCCAGCCCTCCGGCAGCCCCATCAACCGCTGCAACGTGCGCCGCGTGCGGTCCGCCGTGACCGCCAACCACTGCGCCTGCAACGTCACGTCGCCAAGCTCCGGCGCGGCCGCCGGGATCACGCCCACGCGCGGGTCGGGCGCCGGGCCACCGGAGACGACGAACTGGCCAGACACGTCGCGGGCGGTGAAGGGCGCGACGACGGAGCCGGGCAAGGAGGGCCGGGGAACGGTCTGGGCGGCCGCCGGGGCATGGCATCCCATGCCGATGGAGAGCGCCGCGAGGAGGGCCGGGCCGCGGGATGAAGCTCGGCGACGGCGCACGGTCAGGAGGCCTTGCTGCCGGACGTCGTCCCGCCCGGGGCGGGCTTGGCTTCCGGCTTGGGCTTCGGGTCCGCCTTGGGCTCGGCCTTGGGGGTCGCCGGGCCGGAGCCGGAGTCGGCCTTGGCGGCGGACTTGTAGCCCTCGGAGCGGTAGTCGGTGATGTAGAAGCCGGACCCCTTGAAGATCAGGCCGGCGCCGCCCCCGATGCCGCGGCGCACGCGGCCCTTGCCCCAGCGGGGCATGGGGCAGGATTCCTTGGGGCAGGTCCCGAGCGCGGGCGCCTTCATGGACTGCACGCACTCGAAGGCGTGCCCGCACTTTTGGCAGACGTACTCGTAGGTAGGCATGTCGCGAATAGGCCCGGCCTCGCCGGGACGGCCTCGACGATGCCGGAAGCCGCTGCGGCGGCCAACAGGTTGTTTGGACGACGGAGCATCCCGAAGGGCTGGGTGGCGCCGAGGACGTCGTGCGGGCTCCACCCTGGGAGCGCGGCCGTCCCCGGCCGCCACTCCATGCTCCCGCCCGGCGCGACCGGTCCGATCTCCGCCGCACGTCCGGAAGTCGCCGACAACCCCGGGATGCACGGCATCGTGGCGCGGTGCTTTGCCGTGGACGGGAGCGATGGCAGCATCACGCGCATGTCGGTTGCGGGCACGGTCGGTGGACGGGGTCGGGTCGGTGGCGTGGTGGCATGGGTCATCGCGACGGGGCTTCATTGTGCCGTCGGGCCTTGCGCCATGGCCGATGCGTCCTCGGGCGGCGGATCGCCGGCGGTCCCCGGGGCTTCGGCGGCGCCCGTGGAGCAGGCGCGTGCCCGGCTTGCCGTGGCGCCGGGCCTGCGCGTCGAGGCATGGGCGGCCGAACCGTTGCTGAAGGACGTGACCTCGATCGACTTCGACGGGTCCGGGCGCGCCTACGTGGTGGAGACGGGGCGGCGTCGCACGAGCGTGTTCGACATCCGCAACTTCAAGGACTGGGTGGAGGACGACCTTGCGCTGCGGACGGTGGAGGACCGGGCGCGGTTCCTCACGGGGCAGTTGGCGACGAACGCCGCGTTCCGTGCGGCGGCGACGCGCGGCGGGCGCGGGGGGTTCCGGGACTTCAACGGCGACGGCGTGGTGGACGGGCGGGACTTGCAGGTGGAATCAGAGCGATTGCGGCTGGTATGGGACTCGGACGGGGACGGGCGGGCGGACCGGTCGGAGGTGCTGGTGGACGGATTGGATGGCATCACGAGCGGCGTGGCGGCGGGTGTGATGGTGGCGGGCGGGGACGTGTGGATGACATGCATCCCGGACGTTTGGAAATGGCCGGCGCCCGGCCCCATGCCGGGCAAGATCGAGAAGGGAAAGCCCCTGCTTTCGGGGTTTGGCGTGCACGTGGCGTACGGCGGGCACGACCTGCACGGGCTGGCGATGGGGCCGGACGGACGGGTGTACTTCACCGTCGCGGACCGCGGGGCCTCGGTGCACACGCGGGAGGACGTGACGTGGGCGGAACCGGACGTGGGCGCGGTGTTCCGGTGCGAGCCGGACGGGAGCGGGCTGGAGGTTTATGCACGTGGGCTGAGGAACCCGCAGGAGCTGGCGTTCGATGATCTTGGGAACCTTTGGACGGGGGACAACAACGGCGACGGCGGGGACAAGGCGCGGTGGACGCTGGTGCTGCCGGGGTCGGACCACGGCTGGACGATCGGCTGGCAGTGGTTGCCGGGGATGGGGGCATGGAACTCGGAGAGGATGTGGCATCTGCGCGGGACGAACACCGCCTTGCATGTGGTGCCGCCCGTGGCGCACGTGGGCCATGGGCCGGCCGGGATCGCGTTCTACCCGGGAACGGGTCTTGGGGACCGTTATGCGGGATCCTTTTTCGTGGCGGACTTCCCGGGCGGCATCCGGCACCTGCGGGTGGAGCCGGACGGCGCTTTTTTCCGGGTGAAGGCCGCGGGGGCATGGCTGGAGGACAACCGCGCCGAGTCGATGGAGGGGAAGCTCCTGTGGGGGTTGTCGCCGGTGGACGTGGCGTTCCCGCCGGGCGGCGGGGTGGTGGTGGCCGACTGGGTGGAGGGATGGGAGAAGACGGGGAAGGGGCGGTTGTGGCGGGTGCATGACCCGGGGTTGGCGGGGGACGAGAAGGTCGCGGGGACGGCCCGGTTGCTGGCGCGGGAATTCGAGGGGGAGGCGGAGGCGATTGTGGCGATGGCGCACCCGGACCTGAGGGTGCGGCAGAAGGCACAGTTCCACCTTGCGTCGAGGGGCGGCGACGCATGGGAGGCGCTGGAGGAGGCGGCGTTCCGGGGCGTGAACTCGTTCCAGCGCCGGCACGCGTTGAGGGCGTTGGCGCAGGTGGCGAGGGCGGACACCCGGAGGCATGGGTGGACGGAGGAATTGTCCGGGCTGATGCGCCTCATGGACGACCCGGACCCGGCGGTGGCGGTGGAGGCATGCCGGTTGATGGGCGAGTCGCGCTTCGTGACGGCGGATGTGCGCCTGAGGAAGGCGTTCGGACATCCGAACCCGCAGGTTGCGGCGGCGGCGATCCTTGCGCACGGACAGTTGTTCCGGGTGATGGCGGGCATCCATCCCGCCGGGGGCGCGGCCACATGGGGGCAGCCGGCTCGATACCATTTGGGTGCGATGGAGAGGCTGGTGCGCAGCCTGCCGACGTTTGCCCGGCGTTGGCTTGGGACGGCGGGCATGGGCTCGCGTCCTTCCCTGACATGGCCGTTGCCCGAGCTGGCCGAGGTGTTGGCGCGTGCGGACGGGAAGGACCCGGTGGTGCGCCATGCGGCGGTGCAGCACGTGGTGGCGTTGTGGCATGCGTCCGGCGGGATGTTGTTCCCGGGGATCACGCCGTTGGCGAGGCATCCCAGCCCGGCCGTGCGGGGCGTGGTGTTGCTGGCGTACCGGAGGCTGGCGTTGCCGGAGGCGGCGGGGTTCCTTGAGGACGGGGACCCATGGCTGGCGCTGGAGGCGGCCCGCGCGGTGCACGACGCCGGGATCGCGGCCGGGTACAAGGACCTCATCCAGAAGCTGGACACGGGCCTGCCCAAGGGCGCGTCGGCCGCCATGGCCTCCGCGTCGGCACGCCTGCCGTTCTCCGAGCTGGAGTGGCGGACGTTTTACCTGCGCAGGTCGGTCAACGCGGCGTTCCGGCGCGGCACGGCGGAGGACCTCGCGATCCTTGCTCGCGCCGCCATGAACACGGAGCTGCCGGAGCAGGTGCGGGTGGAGGCCGTGGAGGCGCTGCGGGACTGGCCTTCGCCGCCGCGGCGGGACCGGGTGACGGGGCTGACGGCAGGGTGGGCGGCGCGGGACATGGCCGGGGCGAGGGGCGCGTTGTCGGATGCATGGGCTGCCTGCACGGGCACGAATGCACCGTCGGCGCTGGTGGTCGCGGCGTTGGAGGCGGGAAGAACGCTTGCGTTGCCAGGCATGGCGGCGCGGACGGAGATGCTGGCGAGGCATCCGGCGGAGGCCGTGCGCAAGGCCGTGGCGAGCCATGCCATGGAGCATGGCATGGCGTCGGACCGGCAGGTCGTTGGCGCAGGTCCCGGCAACGTTGCGGAGTGGTTGGCGGGAGGCGACGCGGCCCGGGGACGAAGGTTGTTTGCGGAGAAGTCGGACTGGGGCTGCATGCGATGCCACAAGCTGGGCGGCGTGGGCGGGGACGTGGGGCCGGAGCTGGGCGGGATCGGGAAGAGGCTGGGGCGGGAACAGGTCATGGAGTCGATCCTGTACCCGAACCGCCGGATTGCGGCGGGATACGAGACGGTGGTCCTGACGCTGGACGACGGGGAGACGGTGTCCGGGGTGGTGAGGAGGGAAGGGGGAGGCGAGGTGGTGCTTGGGATGGCCGATGGCGGGGAGACGCGGGTGCCAAGCGGGAAGATACGGGCGCGGGACCGGGCCATGTCGGCGATGCCGGAGGGGTTGGGCGACCTGATGACCCGGGGCGAGCTGCGGGACCTGGTCGAGGCTCTGAGCGAGTGAGGGACGGCGTGCGATGGACGCCCCGGGCACGGGCAACTCCCGATGCGTGGGGGTTGCCCGGACGGATGCTTGGCAGGCGGCGCCGGGCAGGGGAACATCGCGAGGTTCACCACGAGATGTTCCTCCTTGCATCGATGCGTGCGCGTTGGGCGTGCATGACGGGCGGATGTTCCCGCGCGGGGCGTTGCCGCCGCGTCGCGTGCGCCTTCTGCATGCTCGGCCTCGCGATGGCTGCCGAGATGGCGGCGGAGGGGCCCTCGCTGCGCCCTCGCCCGTTCGTCGTCACGGAGTCGGACCGCGCGCACTGGTCATTCCTGCCGCTGGAGCCGGGGACGATCCCGGCCGGGGCATTGCATCCGGTCGATGCGTACCTGAGCCGGGAGTTGTCCGCCATGGGACTGGGGCTGTCGGCCCCGGCGACGCCGCGGGAACAGGTGCGGCGCGGGGCCTTCGACCTGCTGGGATTGCCGCCGTCGCCGGAGGAGGTGGAGGCGTTCGAGCGGGAGCCGTCGGACGCGGCATGGGCCGGGTTGGTGGAGCGTTGGCTGGCGTCGCCGCACTACGGGGAACGCTGGGGGCGTCATTGGCTGGACCTGGTGCGATATGGGGAAAGCAACGGCTACGAGCGGGACGGTGCGAAGCCGCACGCATGGCGTTACCGGGACTACGTGATCGGGTCGTTCAACGCGGACAAGCCCTACGACCGGTTCGTGCGCGAGCAGTTGGCGGGGGACGAGCTGGCGGAGGCGGAGTGGGCGGGCGCGCCGACGCTGTCAGGGGCGGCGCGGGATGCGGTGGTGGCCACGGGCTTCTACCGGCTGCACGTCTGGGACGACGAGCCGGACGACACGATGGCGGCGGAGTTCGACGATCTTGATGATGTCCTCTCGACGACGGGGACGGCGTTCCTTGGGCTGACGGTGGGCTGTGCGCGTTGCCATGACCACAAGTACGACCCGGTGTCGCAGAAGGATTACTACGCGTTGCTGGCGTTCGTCCGGAGCATGGACGGATATGGCAGGCAGCATCGCGGCGGCGGCGGTCGTGG
>CAIYFP010000525.1 GCA_903925515.1 uncultured Verrucomicrobiota bacterium | reverse complement strand
AGCCGAGGGCCACGCCATTCCTGCGTCCAGTGCCCACGATCATGCCGTCGTCGTTGATCGAAGTGGCCGTCTCCAGCGTCCAGCCGGTGCCCTCCGAGATGAGGTCTCCGAGCGCGTACCATGACCCGGCGCTGTACACGACGGCCGACGGCGTGCCGCCCGCCGTGGCGCGGGCCGTAGCGGCCGCAAGGCCGAACGAGTTCAAACGGCCGCCGTTGAAGAACGCCCACCGCGCCTGCGAATCCGAAAGCACCGTCCATGTGCCGGACTGCCATCGGGCGAGCCGCCTGCCCCCGCCACCCGTCAACTCCGCCATCACGGTGCCGTCGGAGGCGATCGAGAGGGGATTGGGGTTCGAGTAGCCCGAAGGCGCGACAAGCTCCGTGGTCGTCGCATCCGACGCGCGTCGCCATGCCCGGTAGGAGCCATCGGTTCCGGACCGGATGAGTGCCACGCCGCCGTCGTTGATGGCCACGGCCCGCGAGGTGGTGGTCCCGGACGGCGAGATGTCCGTGAAGGCGTCGGGGTTGCCGGTGGAGAGGAAGGCCCTCTCGTTGCTCCCGGAGATGGAGAAGCCCACGACCTGCAGGCTTGCATTGACGGCCAGCGCGCGGGAGCCCGAGCTGCCGGCAGGCTTGCCAAGGTCGAAGAACGTCCCCCCGTTGTGGAGGAAGGCCCGCCACTCATTGTTGTAGAAGTACTCGCCCACGGACACCTGCAGCCCGTTGGCCACCGCCATGCCGTTCACGCGCCCGTTGTTCTGCGTCAGCAAGTCCGCCTGGGTGGCAAACCCGTTGAGGTAGCCAAGGTTCACGAAGGCCCGCGGCCCACCACCACCAAAAGGCTCGCCAAACCCGCCCACCCTTCCGTCGTTGGACACGAACGTCGGCTGAGTGACCTGCGTGCCCACAGGAACCGGCAATGCGATGATCCGGTAGGCCAGCGTCGGCGCGAGCTGCACCGAAAACACCCTCTGAACGCTGTTCACGCCGTCCGTCGCCGTCACCGTCACCGACACCGTCGCAAACACGCCCGGCTGAGGCGTGATCGACAGCGTCCGGCTCACGCCCGCCCCGCCGAGCACCATGGCTTCCGTCGGCAATGCCACCGCGTCCGCGCTCGCCACGCTCACGCCAAGCTGCCCGGGGTCGGTTTCCTCGTCGGACACCGTGAACGGCACCACGGCCACCCCGTCGCCCGAGTACACCGTCTGGTTGGGGATGGCGGAGATTTGGGGCGGGTCGTCCACGACCTGCACGGTGAGCGACACCCTCGCGGCCTCCGACGCCACGGTGCCGTTCTTGACCCGGTATGTGAACGAATCGGAGCCCGCGAACCCGGCGCGGGGGGTGTACTTGACGCTGCCGGCCGCCGGGGCATCCAACGTTCCGTTCACGGGCCGCGTGACGATCTCGTAGGTCAGCCCGCTCTCGCCTGAGGTGTCCGCGTTGAACGCAGGCAGGGCGACGCGCAGGGAGGCGGCCTTCTCCGGAACCCATGTCCGCGAGAGGTTATCCAGCCCCGTCAGGCGCGTCGGCGTCCCCACCATGATGCCGTCCAGCGCGTCCCCGGCCTTCCCGATGTTTTCAAGGCGGGGCCAATTCCCCTCGTTGCAGCGCCAGTAGCCCACCATGCCCTCGTTGTCCGAGGACAGCAGCGGGCTGGTCATCCAGCGGAGGATCTCGTCGCGGCTCCGCGCCGACAACCAGAGGCGCGCCTCCTGCATGCCGCCGTTCAATCCCGCCGCCACGCCCGCGCCGCCAAGGTAAAACGAACCCGTCCCGGTGTACGACCCGGCGACCACGTCCTCGGCCAACTGCACGCCGTCCCGGTACAACCTTCGTCGCCCGGTCGCCGCGTCGAACGTCGCCGCCCAATGATGCCAGCCGTCGTCGGTGTACGGCGCCGCCGACACCAAGCCCGCGCCTGATGCGCCCGCGAACCCAAACTTGACCCGGTTGTCCGCCTGCAATCCAAGGAACACCCCGTTTGTCCCGTGCGCCATGAACGGGGCCAAGGCGTTGGGCGTCGCCACCCTCGCCCACAACTCCAGCGTGAACGACCTTCCTGCCAACCCCGGGTCGCCCGCCATCGCCATGCTCCCGCCGGCGAAGCCCACCCCGAGCCCCGTCCCCGCCAGCGGCGTGTCTGCCACCGCCGCCACCGTCACCGCGAACGACCCCGTCCGGGTCGTGCCGTCCTCGTTCCTCAACGTCAACTGGACCTCGGCCGCCTTGCCGCCGAAGACCTCCGAGTTCGCGTTGCCCTTCAGCCGAAGCTGCAACGTCGCGTTCGTCCCCGTCCCGTCGTACGTCACCGTCGGCGTCTCCAGCAGCTCCGGGATCGACGACGTCGCCGTGAGCGTCATCGACTGCGCCGCCTCCGGGTCGCCGTCGTCGATGCCGGTCACCACGACCGTGTGGGGCCCGGAGTCCTCCGCGACCGTCCGGTTCGTCGGCGCCACCATGCCCGGCATCAGCACCCGGACCTTGAAAGTCCTGCTCGCGGACTTCCCCCCTTGGTCCTGCGCCGTCACCGTCACGGTTGCATCCCCGGACTGACCCCGGACCGGACGCAGGCGCAGCAGGCCGAAGCTGTTCGGCGACGTGTATTCGACCGATGGGTTGGGCAGCAGCGTGCGGTTGGACGAAGACGCGGTCACGGTGATCGCCTGGACGTCGCCCGGGCCGGCCGACACCCCGGCGAGGTTCACCACGGTGTCCTCGGACTTGTTCATCTTCACGGACACGTCGGTCAACGCATCGAGCGTGGGCGGGTAGTCGATGTCCGCGACGGTGTGGACAAACGACGCCGAGCTCGTCGTGCCCGCGCCGGACAAGGACAGCGTGATACTTGCGGCGCCAGACCTTCCCACGCCGGGCGTGAACTTGAGCTTGCCGCCCGACACCGACAGCGAGCCCGTCAACGAAGGGTTGTCCGACGACGCCGTGACCACGGCGTTGCCGTTGGGGTCGGTGAGCGGGATGGTGATCTCCACGGGCTTGCCCTCCTCGCTCTGGGAGTCGGTCAACGTCCCGAGGCTCGGCGCCATGTCGCCATTCAACCGCAAGCGTCCGATGAAGATGTCGGACCAGTCGGCACCGGTCTTCCCCGCGAATCCAAACCTCCACGTCTTCTCCGGGTTGAAGGAGATGGACTTGTTGTCCACGACGGTCTGGCTGTTGCTCAGGGAACCGGTCTTGCCGTTCACCTCGTACACCTTGACCGTGATGCTCGCCTGCCCGGAGGTGCCCGGCGTCACCTTCACCTCGCAACGGAGGCACTTGGCCTCGTAAGAGGAGTCCCAAAGGTCGTACGGGAAGTCCTCGTTCTTGGAGTTCCGCGCAAGGTCGGCGCCGCGCCACAGGACCCGGACCTTGCCGCTGTTGCCGCCCTTCCGGTGGTAATAGAAGCACACCGCAAGCCCACCGCCGTAGCCGTCCTTGTGCGGTTCCGCCGCATCCGGGAGCTTTCCCGGCAACTCCCCGAACACAAAGCAGAGGCCGTCCCCGCCATCGCCATGCACGCAGAGGAAGTCAAAGGAGCAGTCGAGGCTGGAGAGGGGTTGGTCCGGCAGGCTTTGAGGACGGGGAATCTCCAATGCCCCCTTCTGGCTTGCCACCGTGGTGACAAGGCGGAAGGGCCAGAAGGCGGAAAAGGAATCCGATATCGACGAACCGTTCAGCATCGAGGGCGGGTAGGATGCGTTCCCGTACAACAGGACCTTGTTGCCCCTGAAATGCAGGCGCTGCCCAACCCCGGTTGCCAGGCCATCACCGGTCCACGCCCACTCGGCCGCCCTTGCCGCCGAGAGCATGGCAAGCATGGCCCAGAGCATGGCAGCAAGGCGCGCCATCGGCATGGGATGGGGGGATAGCCGGCTGGGGTCAGGACGCATGGTGTTCATGGCTTCGCTCGAAAAGGGGGATGGCTGGATTCGGCGGGTGGCAGGGTTCATGGCGAGGCCGGGTCGAGGTCGGCGACCGCAAGGAGACGCTTGATCTGGAAGGTGCCTCGCACGGTGATGGGGAGGCGGTGCAGGCCCTCGAGCACCTCCTCGTACTCGCCTTGCAGCTCGTCCTGCCCCAGGCCCGGATTCACGTTGGAGCCCAGCTTCTCCGGCACCTTCAACCGGACCGTCCGTCGCACCGGGTAGGCCTCCTCCCTGAAGACCCGGAAGCTCGCGTCGAGGTTGTCATGGTCTGGGTGGTACCGGTGCTTGAACGGGTTGAGCGCCGCGTCCGAGGGCAGGGCCCACCGTGCCGACAACGTCTTCCCGAGCCCTAGCACCGAGTCGAACGGCACGCCGTTCGTCCCCGGCATCGGGTAGAAGGGCGTCGAGAAACGCCTGCCGACGAGGTCGCGCCCACGCATCGTCACTCCTTGGTACTTGCTGAACGACGCCGGACTGGTGAGCAAGACCGGCTCGCCGCCTGGATTGCTGGCGTTGCCCGTCGTCGGCTTCGTGAGGAGCGTCGCCTGCTGCAGCAACCGGCACACGCCGTCGGCACCGACGTGCAGGATCACGCGCATCTCGAAGGAGTCCCGCACCGGCGTCGGCCTGCTACCCGCCGTGACGTTACGAACGTCCGTGGTGGGCTGCTCGACACGGCGGGCGACGCCATCAACGACGTTGGTCACCACGGTGGTGACGTAGTTGGTCGTGAGGCCGTTCACCTCGCTCACGTGCGTGACAGTCACGCTACCAACCCAGAGACCCACGGGGTTGAACGGCTTTGCTGGGTCCGCCGTCACCTCGGCCCGGTCGCGGTCCACCCGCAGCGGCACCCGATGCAACGCGCCCCCGCCTCGGACCTCCATCACGCCCTCGTAGGAAAGGTCCCGGATGCGCTCCCGCTTGGCAGCGAGACGGACGGTGCGCACGGATCCGCGGGTTGCCGGAACCGGATAGCCGTTCTGGAGGTCCCGCCACCGGTTGCCCTCGGACGGGTTGAACTCGCTCACCTGCAAGGGCAAGGACTGCGAGGAGATCACGTGCGAGATCGTCGTCGGCATCTCGGACGCATCCCCATCCGCCCCCGCCGCGCGCACCTCCAGCTCCTGCGTGACGGTCCCCACCCCGAAGGTGATCTCGGAGAGGCCTTGGATCGAAAGCTCGAGCGGCGCGATGAACTGGCTCGCGCCCCGCGTGTACACCCAGTAGGCCTCGCCCTCGCGCAGCTCGTCCGCCGATGCCATCGGCGCCCATGCGCCGCTTGCTCCAAGCCGGTACACGCCGCGCGGCGCGCCGGCGGCCGCGTCGTAGTGCGCCGACGACGACGCGATGAAGTCCCCCAAGGCGACCCCCGGCAGGAACTGGCCCGCCGCCTCGGGGTTGGGCATGGCCGGCGCGACAGGGAAGCCGGTCAGCGTGTAGCCATCTGAAATCCAGCGACGGCGCATGTACGCGGGCTTCCCGGACAGCGTCAGCGTCACCGTCTGGGTGCCGCCAAGGTTCACAAGGTAGGCCTCGTGCCGGAACACGCGGACGAGGTTGTTCTGGAAGCTCGCCGGATGCGATGGAGGCAGGAACACCTGCCACTTTTGGAAGTCGATCTGGCCCTCGCTTTGGTCGGCGATGAACTCCGGCCCGACCCCCGGGTCCGACCACCGCCACACGCTCGTGTACGGGATGTTCGTGAAGACGCTGCCCACCCGGTTGTCCTCGGGCTGCACCAGCAGGAACACCGAGTTCCAGCCCGGCCGCAACGTCAAAGTCTGCACGATGTCGCTGCCGGTGGACACAACCGGCACCGGGGCCGGGAACACGTCGAGCCGGACCTTGT